>MHGP01000055.1:20762-43162 GCA_001805615.1 Omnitrophica WOR_2 bacterium RIFCSPHIGHO2_02_FULL_48_11 | reverse complement strand
CTTAATGCCGGCTGCCTCCGCGGATGTCTCAGCCAAAACCACGCAGCCTTTTTGGATCACGGTGTATGTTTCCCCCGAAACTCCGGCCGGGGATTATCAGGGGAAGATCCAAGTCCTCGTTGAAGGAAACGTCCGGCAAGAAATTCCGGTCGATTTACACGTCTATGCATTTGTGCTTCCCAAAGAAAATCATCTGAAAACAGCGTTTGATTTTTATGGACATCACACCAAAAACCGCTATCCGCAAGGCGAAAGTGAAAGCGAAGCAGCTTATCTGGCACGGCTGGGCGGGTTGAATGAAAAATATCTGGTCACGATGCTCAAATACCGCATGAATCCGATCTTGAATGTCGACCCGACCTCACAAGTCCATTTGGCGGCGGTGGATCGTTACCGCGTGCACGGCTTGAACAATTTTTCCATCGGCAGAAGAGGCGGGACATTGGGAAATAATTGGCCTCTGGGGGATAAGGGGGTCGAAGATCTCCTGGGCCAATACCGAACTTACGGAGAGATGCTGAAGCTGAATAAATTGCTGCAGTATACCTATATCTATACTTGGGATGAAGGGAAAATAGGAAATCCGCGGGTTTCCAAGATCGCCTCGATGATCCACCGGGCTTATCCGGGATTAAAAAATATGGTGTGTTATCACGGGTTTTGGGATCCGGATGAATTGCCGGGATGGGGGAAGGATGTCGATATCTGGTGCTTTCACATCGACAATTTTATTGAAGCCAAGATGCAGAAATTGAAAAAGATCGGCATGGAAATCTGGATGTATGTCTCCGGGCCGAGCGGGTACACCAGCCCGAATCTGGCGATGGATTTTGATTCTTTGGATTACCGGATCATCCCGTGGCTGTGCTGGAAATATGATATCAAAGGTTTTCTTTACTGGTGCGTGAATTGGTGGCCGAAGGTGGATCCTTTTAAGAGCGCGAAGAACACCGATTGGGAACAGAACGGCAACGGACTTTTGTTTTATCCGGGGAAAGACGGTCCGATCGCCTCACTGCGTTTGGAAATATTCCGCGACGGCATCGAAGACTATGAATATCTTGTTTTGTTAAAAGAAAAGTTAAAATTATTGGGAGAGAAAAATGTCCCGGCGCAATATCAGAACATTTACAATCAGGCGCGGGATTTGCTGCGGTTTGATCCCTCTTTCATCGGTTCGATGTTCCAGTATGTTCGCGATAACGAAATTTTGCAGGCCAGGCGCGATATGATTGGTAAAACGATTGAAGAGTTGGATAAAATTTTATTATCCCTGAACGCAGGGCAATGATATTCATGAAACGGTCTAATGATTATTTAAAATTGTTTGTGGTGGGATGTGTCCTGGGATCTGTGCTGACGGTCATGGGGGGATTTTTTTTGCATAAGCTCGGCAAGGGGCCTGATTATGTTTTGTCAAAAGGAAAGAAGGTTCAGAAAGCCCTGAAACGGTTGTGGCCCGAGGAGTCTACGGTCCAAGTCGTTGAAGAATTTGCGCAGCCTATGAGAGCCGAGGCAGGGAAAAGTTTTGGAAAAGACGAGCAGTTGACTTTCGAACTTTTTCGCGGCGGCACATTTCGTATCGACGGAGAATCCGGCGATGCCTGGCAGAAGTCCGAGCATTACGGCGACGTGGCGATCATCCGGTCCACCGAGGCGCTGCCTAAGACTTATAAGATCAGTGTGGTCGTGGGAGACATTGATTATGATCTGGAGCGCATCGTCCATTTGCCCAATGACTCGCAATACACCGAGGGGCCGCAAAATGAGAACGGCTGTTATTTGATCGCGATCACGGACCAAAAACCTTCTGGGCATCATACGAATACCTGGTGGCATCAGCATCGGAAGATCGTGATCGATGTGGATAATAATGCGTGGGGGCATGGGATGCCTAATCCGATCTTCATGGTGTATTTTGATAAAAATAATAAATTGGTCTCTTATGACGGTGAGGATAATGCCTGGCAAAAGGAATGGAAAAAAGCCGTGACCTACCAGCCGGATCAGTGGTATCGGGTGGAGGTAGAAAAAACCGCCGCACAATTTATTTTGTCGGTTTATAATGATGCAGGGGATTTGTTGAAGCGCAGTAAAATCAATCATTCTAAGGTTTGGCAGGAAGACGCGCCGGAATATTTTGTGATCGGTGATCCGCATGAAAATTATTATCAAGGATCGATGAAGATCCGTTCTGTTTCTTTGACGGTGAAGAAAAAATGAACAAATCAAAAATTCCACAGGTCTTGATGTACCACGGCGTTGTTTCGTCGGAGGCGGCCATTCCTCCCGACCGCGAAGCAGGGGCCGAACTTTATGACTTGGATGTGCAAAAGTTTCAGGAGCAGATGCAGTTTATCCGAGACCGCGGCCGCCGGGTTGTCACGCTGGAAGAGGAAGAGTCCTTGGGAGGTCAGGACATTGTTATGACCTTTGATGATGGTGAAATGAACAATTTTCAGAAGGCCTTCCCTATATTACGCGCTTTCAATTTTCCTGCTTATTTCTTTGTAACGGTGAGCCGCGTCGGAAAAAAAGGCTACATGGGCTGGGAAGAACTCATGGAGTTGCGGGATGCCGGGATGCTGATCGGCTCGCACGGATTGGATCATGAAATTCTCACGAATCTTACTGCCAAGAAAGTGCAGCGCGAGCTGGTAGAATCAAAGGCCGCTTTGGAAAGGCATCTTAAAGTGAACGTTGAATATTTTTCTGTTCCCAGAGGTTTTTATAATCAAACGGTCATGGAAATCGCGGCAGCTGCCGGTTATAAAAAGATTTTTATCTCACAGCCGCAAGGCTCGCTCGGGGCAAACTGTCTGGCGCGGATAGCTGTCAAAGGTGACTGGTCTTTGAGGCGTTTTGAGATGGCATTAGAAGGGAAGACCCCGCCGGAAGAAGCCCTGTTTAATTCCTCCAAGAGTATTATTAAGAATATTATAGGGGGAAGCGGTTATGATCGCTTGCGTACCCTTTTGCTGAAAAAAAGGCAATAGAAAAAATGGATTTAATTTGAAAGTGTATTTTTTATCATTTTTATAGAGTTATAACTTTATTGTTTGCAATAGGATAGAAATAAATTGCTTTTTGGGCCGTCCCTTGACAACACAAAATATGTATGTTACGCTTTCAATGGTGTAAAAAATGGACTGTTGAAAAGGTAAACCATCCGCAAGGATGGGACACAAAGCTATAGGGCCCAGTTAAAAGTTGAGGGCAGCCAGTTACCAACAGTGAAAAGGTTAGACCAACCTATTCTTTGTGTCGTTTTGAAAGCAAAGGGTAGGTTTTTTTATTTATTATGATGAAAAGATCAGAAAATATAGATAATAAGAATTTAGTTCCAAAAGAGAGGTGCACTATGGTTAAAAAACTCACATTCCTAAAAGTAGCAGTTGTGCTGTCGGTTGGTTTTGTTTCGGCCAATACCGCTTTTGCTGCGACTTATCATGTTAGGGCAGACGGTGGGACCGCCAACCAGTGTACCGGGACGGTTAATGCGGCTTATCCGGGTTCAGGAATTAACCAGCCATGTGCTTTTAGTCATCCGTTTTTTGCGATTTCTCCTATAGGTAACAATCCTACCAAGATGGTAGGCGGCGATACTCTTATTATTGCCAACGGTCAGTACAAAATGGGACTCGGCGCACCGAATACCAATGATACCGCGCAATGTTATCCGAACTGGTCTTGGACCTGCGTTATGCGGACTATTCCTTCCGGGCCCAATCCGACCATGCCAACCAGAATTTTAGGAGAAGGTTGGGATACGGGTTGCGCGAATCCTCCGGAATTATGGGGAACCGACCGTGCCAGACAGATTTTAGATTTACGCGGCAGCAATAACGTGGAAGTGCAGTGTTTAGATATTACGGATCATTCCTCGTGCCAATATTTAGGACCGCAAGGTTGTAACACAAGCACTGCTCCTTTTGGCCCATATGCAGTGACAGGTGTGGAAGCGGCGGACAGTACCAATGTTCTCTTTAAAAATGTTAATGTGCACGGTTTATATCGCGCGTTCCATGCCGGCCGTTTGACCGACTGGACTTTGGAAAATGTCGGTATCCTGCGCAATTCCTTTGTCGGTTGGGATGGTGATATCGGCAGCAATTCTGCAAACTCCGGGACCATGACATTTAACCGTGTCAAAATTCAATATAACGGCTGCGGTGATACTTATCCGGATAAACAGCCGCATCATTGCTATAGCCAAGATCAAAGCGGTTACGGTGACGGGTTAGGAACGTATTACACCGGCGGGAACTGGGTTTTTAATAATGTGGACTTTAGCCACAATGTTTCCGACGGTATGGATTTGCTTTATCACAACGGGCAAGGAACGATCACTATTAAACGGTCAAAGTTTGAAGGTAACGCCGGTAATCAGGTGAAAGTCGCGACCCATACCAATATTGAGAATTCCGTTATTATTGGTAATTGCGGTTACTTTCAAGGTAAATCGTTCACGAATAATCCCAGCACGTTCAACCATTGCCGCGCCGGCGGAACGAGTGTTGCGTTGAAGTTCCAGACGGGCACCGTGGTGAATGTTCGGAATTCAACTATTACCTCCAACGGCGACGTCATGCTCGCAACTTCGGGTTCGCTGTGCAACGGAACAACGGAAAGAGTTATTTCGCGCAATAATATTTATTTAGGACGTAAGGAATTTTTTGATCACAATGATAAAGCGGCCTTAATCTTTAATACCGGGGCAACGGGTAATGGGGGCGGGGCCTGCGGACAAATTCCTTTTGATGATGATTATTCTGTGATCTTTGGAACGAAATATTTCACCACAGATTGCAATAATAAACCGCATTCAACCTGCCAAGATCCTAAATTGGCCGAGCCGCTGGTGGATTTTTATACGGGCGACGCCTTTAATGCCAATTTACAATCCCTCAGCCCGGCCAGAGATGCTAGCTTGCTTATCGTAGGTCTTTCTCCTTTAGATTACAATGAATATGATCGCGGAGTCAGCTGGGATGTCGGGGCTCTCGAGTATGGTTCTGTCCCAGGCTCGGGAGGCGGTGGTGGTGGCGGTGGTGCACTTTGCGGAAACCGTGTTGTTGAGTCTCCGGAAACATGTGATGATGGCAACACCATCAACGGTGACGGGTGCAGCAGCACTTGCCAGGTGGAACCGGCGGCTTGCGGAAATAACCGACTTGAAACCGGTGAACAATGTGATGATGGAAATACAACCAATTGGGATGGATGCAGCAGCACCTGCCAGACCGAGGTCCCAATTTGCGGTAATAATCACCGTGAAAGCGGTGAACAATGTGACGACGGCAACACCACTAACGGTGATGGCTGCTCGGCCACTTGTTTGTTAGAACAGAGCATGTATCAATTCATGGTGAGCTATTCGTCCAATAGATCCGGGGCAGTGGTTTTCCCGAATCAAATTGAGGCGCGTAATGCCTATATTTTTGTGACCCCTGTGACAGGCGTCAGCCAAGTGAAATTCTATCTGGATGATCCTTCTCAGGCGGGAACACCGAGACAAACGGAAAATCTTTTACCATTCGATTTTGCCGGAACCGCTTCCAATGGCGCAGCCAATCCATTCAATGCGGCGGCACTCTCAACTCAACAGCATACGATCACGGCCGCGGTGAAACGCACGGACAATACGGTCAGTGTGGTCAGTGTGAATTTTACCGTGAACCGGGATTTATCTCCGGTTACCGTTGAAGCTGAAAATATGTCAGTGAAAACAACGGGCGTCGCTAGCTCCGGAGGATGGAAACTTTTAGCGAACGGGAGGATCGGACACCAAGTCAATCTCCCGGTCAGCGGACAATATCGCGTCGATATTATCGCTAAAGGGCAATTGGCAGGAAGTCAAGTGCCTAATATGCGCTTAAAAGTCGGTAGCAACACTATGGCCAATTTTGGGGTGGGTGCTACGAGCTACACGACCTATACGGTGAATGTGAACTTTAGCCAAGTATCCAATTGGGTGTATCTAGAGTTTACTAATGACTATTATAATGCTTCGCAAAATTTGGACCGTAACTTGATCATTGATAAAGTGACCTTTACCAAGCTGTAAGATCAAGTTGCACTAAATTGAAGCCGAGTATTTAACGAGGAGAGGGGTGCCGTAAGGTGCAACTCTCCTCGTTTATTTAGAGACAAATGAGAATTTTTTTAGTAGGATAATCCCATGCTAAAACGGTTAAAGAACAATAAATCCGGCATGACCCTTTTAGAGATACTGATCGCCATTTTTATCCTGTCGGTCGGTATTTTGAGCATTCTGCTTTTTATCTCAAGCGCCATGATTTTGTCTACGGGGGCCTGGGAAATGACTGTTGCCACCACCCATGCCGAATCCATCTTGGAAGAAATGCAGACTAAGAAAACCCTCGGGGAGATCACTTTGGCCGATTGGAACGATTGGGCCCAAAAGCAAGAATTCAGCACTCTGCCGAAGGAGAGTTTTATCGTTACTTTTCCTTCCGGAGGCAAAAATCCTTTGGACGTTCAGGTCTTGGTGAACTGGGTCCAAAACGAACGCTGGCAGAACATTGTCTTAAGGACAAAAATCACCCGGTGAGTGCGATGAATATAAAAAAGAAAACAGGTTTTACTCTTCTGGAGACCTTGGTCACTCTGGCGCTGTTTACTTTTGTGATGGGGTCTTTGTACACGATCTTTCTGGTGGGAAATAAATCGTGGCAGACGTTCAGCACCAATGTTGTTCTGCAGCACGAGGCCCGTCAGGGGTTGATTGTGATGACCAAAGAATTCCGCCGGGCGCAGAATGTTCTGATCACCAAGGAAGAGGGCGGAGTGCAAATCAATTTCTTGCGGTACCCGATGGGGCTGGTCACTTATCGCTGGAACAGTGTCGGAGAAGATGCCAATAAAATCATCCGTACCAATAATGCGAATGTGCGGGTTATCGCGCATAACATTTCGTCATTTTCTTTGGATTTTTTGGGGAATGCCATTGTGATCGATCTGACGGCCAGTCAAAGTTTGCCGTCGGGGGAGACCAGCCAATTCAAGCTCAAAGAAAAAGTCGCCTTAAGGACGAAGGTCTATGAAGATAAACAATAAAGGGGCAGCGCTTATCATGGCGTATTTTGTCATGTCCACGCTGGTGACATTATCAGCGGCGTTCTCGCTTTACACCTTTAACGAGATCAACAACGCGCACCGTTATCGCGACGCGACCACGGCGTTCTGGCTGGCGGAAGCGGGGATCAATGAATTTATCAATAACCCGCATATGCTGGACAAGGAGGGAGAAAAATTTTTGACCTATGAGAATGGGACGGTGTATCTTAAAAAAGATGACTCTTTAGAGATCAAACGGATCCTTACGGCTGTCGGAAAAGTGAGGGGCAGTGAACGGCAAATACAGGTAGAATTCCCGGCGCTTGCACCGGACATTTTTAATAATTCGGTGGCGACCAAAGGATCCATCCGTATCAGCGGGGATAAATCGAATTTGACCGTTAACGGCAAGCTGCGGATTTCCGGCAAAATTGTTAATTCCGCAAAGCATTCCACGGTTTCCGTTGAGGATAAAATTGAAGGAGTCGATCCTCACCAGGTCGCTTTGACTTATCCAGATGTCAACGGCAATGGCAGGCCTGACGAGTTTAGGGATTTTGTCGATTTTAACCGGGATTTGATTTCTAAGTATTCCCCGGATGAAGTGGTGTATATTAAAGGAGACGGTGTCTATACCATCTCCCCGAACAGTGCTTTGAAGAATAAAAAGATAATTTATGTTGAAGGAAGCCAGGGCGATGGTAATGTGAATATTGAATTTAACGGCGCCTGGGAAGACAATCAAAATTTGACGATCATTTCTACCGGAACAGTGACTTATAGCCAGGCGAATCCGGTCAGCACAAATTCCCAGCTTAATATTATTGCTTGGGCGGGATACGCCGAAACCGCAGCGCTTCCGGGAAGCCATTACGGGATGATATTCACGCACGGGGTCGCCCAATTTGATGAGGTCCATGATACGTCGATTACCAATGGGGTGGTGATCGCCAACGGCGGGATCTCGGTAAAGGAGGTCTGGTCCAATAAAACGTTCAACTATGCGGATCCTCGCCATAATGGTGTCGTCCCTCCCGGATTCGAGGGACTCCTCGGTGGTGGGGTGAAAGGTTACACCGCCAAGCCGAGCTCTTGGGCAGAAATTTAAAACATGTTGAATCAACGGGTCATTACAAGACTTTTTTTTGCAGCAGTTGTGTTTGTCGGTTTAAGTATCCCGATTAACCGCAATATTGTTTCGCAGTATACCGCCCAATCTTCCAAGAATCGTCCTCCGCCCAAACCGGTCATTCAGGTTTTGCCTCGATCAGAGATTATCAAAAACAAATTAACCGTGGAAGATCCTTTGCGTTACGGGGTTATTGTCCAGAAAGGGGACTATGGCTCTTGGAACGATCGGCAATGGGAATATTATACCAGCAAGACATTCAGCCAATCCCAGGCGTTGGAACACATGGAAGAGAACAATGCTTTTGTGTTAATGAAAAAGACCCCGGAAGCGTTCCAGAAGCGGTGGGACAGCATTAACCAGCGGATCAAAATTTATGAAGAGAAAAAACATAAAAATCCGAGTGATATGGAGGCAAAGCAGAAGTTGGAGAGTTTATACCATATGCGCTCCACTTTGAGTATTTTGAAAGACAAGATCATCACCCCGGCGCCAATGTCTTCGGAGAAAAGGTAAATCACCTAGTTTTTATTTAATCCCATGCTTATCACAATATTTTGGATCTCTATTTTTTTGGTTTTCTACTGTTACTTAGGGTATCCCGTGGCCCTTAAGCTAATGGCGCTATTTTTAAAGCGGGCTGTCAAGCGGGCGGAATTTTATCCCAAAGTTTCCATTATTCTTTCTTTATGGAATGAAGCCGATGTGATCGAGGCTAAAATCAAAAATTTACTTTCCTTAGATTATCCGGCCGAACACCTGGAAATTTGGGCTGGCTCCGATGGTTCAACGGATAGGACCGTCGAGATCATCAAGCAATTCAGCGATCCGCGGGTCCATTTACTGGAACAGCGTCAGCGGCAAGGGAAGGCCCAAACCATTAATGCTCTCCTTAAGTGTGTTAAGAGCGATATCGTTATTTTTACTGATGCGCGTCAGCCGTTCGCGAAAAACGCTTTAAAGGAATTGGTGCAGAATTTTTCTGATCCCACCGTGGGCTGTGTCAGCGGTGAGTTGGTTTTTTCTCCCAGGGAAGGGGCGACCGCCCGGGGCATCAGCCTCTATTGGAAGTATGAAAAATTTATACGGGCCGAGGAAAGTAAAATCCATTCCATGCTGGGAGCCACCGGGGCTATTTATGCCATTCGCCGGGAGTTGTTCACGGAAATTCCGGAAAAGGTTGTCTTGGACGATATGTTTGTCCCATTGAAAATTATTGAAAAAGGATTCCGGGCGATTTTTGATGAACAGGCCAAGGCGTACGATGAAGTCGCCGACCAGCCGCGTGAAGAGTACCGGCGCAAAGCGCGGACTCTTTACGGGAATTATCAAATTTTCTTCCTGCTGCCGCAGATGTTCAATCCGCTGCGCAGTCCGGTTGCCCTGCAGTTGTTTTCACATAAATTTTTACGGGTCGTTGCCCCCATTTTGTTGGGAATGGTGTTTTTGATTAATATTTTCTTGGCGGATCAGCCGATTTATGCGGTCACTTTGATTTTGCAAATGATATTTTATTTACTAGCCTTGATAGGAGGGTTGGCAAGGCACCAAAAGCATGGTATCCTAAAGGGCATTTTAAAAATTTGTTATATCCCTTATGTTTTTTGTCTGTTGAATTTTTCTGCCTTGGCAGGGCTGCTGCGATTCATGAGCGATAAACAGGATGCTGCCTGGCAAAAGGCCAGAGACAACACCAAAGGTTAAGTCCCTATGCACCCTTTCATCAATAAATATAAAAAAGAAATCCTGGTGGCTTTCTGGTTTCTGTTTACCTACACGCCGACGATCATGTGGATGTGGGACCGGTGGTTTGTAAAAGATTCTTACTATACCCACGGTTTTTTGATCCCTTTTATCACGGGATTTCTCATTTGGCTCCGCTGGGAGGATTTGAGAAAAACTCCGCAAAAACGGTCACGCTGGGGGGTCCCGTTGATCGTTTCTGGGATGGTCATTCATGTGATAAGTTCATTCTTCCGGGTTTATTTTTCGTCCGCTCTGTCCATGCTCATTGTTCTAAGCGGTCTCATTCTTTATTTTTACGGAAAGAAAATTTATCATAAAGTATTATTCCCCGTCCTCTTTCTTTTTTTTATGATGCCGGCCCCGCTGATCGTAATTACCAATATCAGTTTTAAAATGAAGATCTTAGCGGCGGAAATCGCGCGGGAAGTTTTGACGAACATGGGGTTTGTTGCGCTGCGGGAAGGGAGCATTATCAAAATGCAGCATGTCTATGTGGTGGTGGATGACATCTGCAGTGGCTTACGATCTTTGATTTCGCTGACCGCCTTAGGAAGCCTTTTTGCTTACTGGATGGACGCCCCTCTTTGGAAGAGAGCCATTGTTTTTGCCTCAACAGTCCCGATTGCCATCATTACCAACGTACTGCGGATCATCCTGCTTTCCGTTATTGCCGAGATTTGGGGGCCGCAATATACGCTTGGCTTTATCCATGACCTTTCGGGATTCTTAGTTTTTGGATTCGCTTTTATTTTGCTGTTTGTTGTTGGGAGATTGGTGGAATGAAAAAGAGAGATTTCAGTTATTATCTGATTTTATTTTTATTGATAGCTGCTGGGTTTATTTCTTGGAGCCTGTACTTCCGGATTTACCGGCAAACGGACACCGTGGACATCAACACTTTCCCGGCCGTCATTGAATCCTGGACCTCGGAGAATATCCCGATCAGCGAATATGATCTGGCTATCCTTGAAACGCGCAATGCCTTCATTAGAAAATATACGAGTCCGGAAGGAAAATCCATCTTTCTTTTTATTGTGTATTCTCAAAATAACCGCAAAGTTTCCCACCCTCCGGAAATTTGCTATACCGGAAGCGGGGCAACGATAGTCAGCAGTGCGCACGATTCTATCCCGGCCTCTGGAGCCATACTTTCTATTCAAGTCAATAAACTTGCCGTAGAAAAGGGTCCGCAAAAACAGGTGGTTTTTTACTGGTTTAAAGTAGGGGATACTATGACTTCGAATTATTGGAAGCAGCAATCGTTAATTGCTATCAAGTCTTTTACCGGAGAACCTGCCAGTAGCGCCTTGATCCGTATTTCCATGGATGCGGACAATGAAAATATCTCTCCTGTGACGCAAGATTTGAAAGAATTTGGTCAGCATATCCTGCCGTATCTGTTCTCGTATCTTCCTTAAATTAAGCCACTTTCAGCCCTTCTTAAATCCTCTTTGATTAATTATTTCGACATATGTATACAAGTATAAACATAGTACTGAGTGTACTTGTCTATGCCTGTCATAGTATGTCTAATATAGGCCATTTTTGTCATAATTAACATGTCTTAACTCGTTTATTTTCAACATATTATAAATTATAAAAAAATCTCTTTAATAGTCCAACATGGCATGGAACTTGCTACTATAACATCATCTGCACAACGTTTTGGGGCTAAAAATGAATAAAAAAAGACTATATGTATTTTTGTTAACTCTAGGGATGTTTCTCCTTATGGGGGGAAAATCCTGGGCAACTTTATCGCTGGTCAAACCAGGGAACCCTTCTTCAGCTATTGGGCATGCCAAGTCAAACGAAGCACAGGTTTTGGTGTCCCAAAAAACAAAATCACGAGCTCCTGAACCTACCACGCTCGCTCTTATGGGAAGCGGACTGCTCAGCATGCTCATGAGCTTTTTGCGCAAGACCTATGCGATTGCCAAACGAATTTTTGATATTGTTGCTTCCATCCTTGGTCTCATTCTTTTGTCCCCGGTCATAGTATTAGCGGCGCTTCTGGTCAAGATCGCATCTCCTGGACCGGTTCTTTTTAAACAAATCCGAGTGGGCAAAAACGGGGGGCATTTCGAAATTTATAAATTCCGCACAATGCGTGTTGATGCCGAAAAAGAAACAGGTCCGGTTTGGGCCTTTAAAAATGACAGCCGCCTTATTCCGGCAGGTAAATTTTTACGTAAATCACGGATCGATGAAATTCCGCAGTTTATTAATGTGCTGCGCGGCGAGATGAGCATCGTGGGTCCTCGTCCGGAGCGGCCGGTCTTTGTTGAGAAATTCATTAAAGAAATTCCGGATTACGAAAGACGATTAATGGTGAAACCGGGCATCACCGGTTTGGCTCAGGTCCGTCATAAATATGACGAGACCATCGAAGATGTCAAAACAAAAATTAAGTACGATTTGCTTTATATTAAAAAACTTTGTTTTTGGACGGATTTAGGGATTCTTTTTAGAACGGTCCGCGTCGTTTTAACCGGCGCCGGGGCCAGATAATTCTTTTGTTTATTTGTTTTAGAAAAATTCAGAAAGGATGGTAACCGCAATGATAAGAAAACTGACCCAAGTTGTACAAGCGTGCTTATTGACGGTCGTTCTTCCGTCGTTTTATGGTTGTCTTGGGGGTGGTGGCGGTGGGGGAAGCCAATTCAGCGGCTTTTCTGCGACAGATGGTGGCACCGGAAGTTTTAGCGGTGGTGTCGGTAGTGGCTTCGGTGGGGGGGCAGCAGGAGGGGCCAACCTCGTGATTGCTAACGGGGGAGAACTTTCTACTATTCACCAGCCTGAACCCGCGACGATGCTGCTTCTCGGTGGCGGCGCGCTCGCAATGGCCTACTATAAGAATAAGATTGGTCGAAAAATTTAATCTTATTGATTGTCTTTGCGGATCGTAAACTCCTGAAAGCATATTGATATATGTCAATATATGAAAATAAGGCAGGTTATACCTTGATAACCTGCCTTATTTTTTTGTATTATCTTTGCCGTAACAAAAATATGTTGTGATTTGACATCACCTATGCCGGTGTGTTAGAATTTGTTCTAATTTATTCATATTCATAGGGTTGTGAACAATCAATTCAGTGTTCTGTCCATGCCACGGAAATATAATCAAAAACAATGTCTTGGGATTTTAAGGGAAGCGGTAAACACCATTGTGCGCTATCCGTGCATCTTGTTTCCGTTCATAACCGTGAGTTTTATACAGTTGCTGGTCATGGAGTTGTTCTACTTCGCTAATCGTTATCCGCTGGTTAAGTTTTTTGGACCGGTGATTGAAAATCGGTGGGGAGAAGCTTATTTGCATTACCCGTTTAATTTGATCATTGTTCCTAAACTTTTTCAATACGTACAGATCCCGCTTTACCTTTTTGTCGGCAGTTTTATGGTTGCCTTGGCCATTTATATGATTTATCAGATTAATGAAAATCATGTGGTGCGCTTAAAGACATCCATCCGCGAATTGAAATCGCGGTATGTTTATATTGTCGTAGCTGCGCTGAGTTCGTTGGCCGTGATGTATGTATTGTACAGCTTGTATGGAACGTTGATGATGCGTGCCTGGCATATTAAATCTAAAAGCGGCATATTTTATTCTTTGAAAACATTTGTTTTGTACGGAGAGCCTTATGTGAATTTGTTGATAGGGGTTATGGCAACAACTGTTTTTGCGTTCTTGCTGCCCATTCTTGTTGTGGAGAAGAAGAAATTTTTTGTCGCCTTCGCATTGAATTTTAAGACGCTGTTCCATTCCTGGTGGTCCACGTTTCTCATCGTGCTTATTCCGACGCTGTTTTATATCCCCATATTGTTGTTCAAGACAAATGTCGCTTTTGTCGTTAACACTTCATCTCCCGAGCTGTGGCTTTGGGCGGTTATCTTGAGCATCCCGATGATGGCACTTATTGATTCTGTGATTTACACAGCGCTCACACTTAAGTATTTGATTTTACGGGAAAATTAGTGAAACGAATTCTATTTTTTTATTTGGGGATTTTGTTAGGACTTTTTGTTCTTTTACAATGGCTTAATGCCGGGGGAGATTATGCCATCGAGCGGGAGCTTTGGCAGATCAACAAGAAATATGAAAGACTTGCCTTGGACCCTTATGCGGTTCCGGAAAATGAATTCCAACAAGCGGTTCGAGATTACGAAAGCCTTATAAAACGTTATCCGCGATCACCCGTTACCCCCAATGTTTATCTGCAGATCAGCGAGGTGCATGCGCTGCGGAAGAATTATGCGTTGGCCAGGGATGTCTTGCAATACGCGATTGGGGAATATAAAGACAATCTTGAATTCTGCGCCCAGGCCATGACCGGGGTGGCCAAGACCTATGAGCTTGAAAATCAATGGGAGAAGGCCAAGGGGATCTACCAGCAGATTATAGACAAATATCCGCTTACAATGGTGGGCATCAACACACCTATTTATATTGCCAATCATTATGAGGTTCGCAACGATTCACGGGGCAGCCAGGAGGCCTATCAAAAGGCCATTCGTTTTTATAAAAAAACAGCCGCGGAGCACACTAATTCCAGTATTGAGTTTAATTGCCTGCGGTTGTTGGCAAATTGTTATTTTGCCTTGGGTCAATGGGAAGAAGGGCTGGAAGCTTTGGGGGAAGTCCTTTTAAAATACCCGGTGCCGAATTATTTAACAGAGCAGCGGGTTGAACTTATTACCAAAACCATCAATCTTGTTGCGGTGCAGCGGTTAAAAGAACCGCAACAGGCGGTTAGGATATATAAAGAGTTCATCGAGCAATATCCCGGTCATTTGTGGAACAGTTTTTTTCAACGGATGGTTGTTGAGTTAAGTGATTACAATGAAAAAGTCAGTGAAGCTTCTCAAGAAAAGTAAAGCCGTGCGCCAGAATAAGTCCGTGCTGGGAGAGGTTTCTCAAGCCGCGCTTTTTCAAAGGATAGGTGACATTTGCTCGTTGGTTACGGGGGTCATTTCAGCGGAAGAGCTCTTAGAGGTTTCGCTGCGCTCGACCATGGATTTATTCGGAGCTGAGCGAGGGTCAATTTTTATCCTGAACGAAAATGGGAAGAATTTAACGCTCAAAATTGCCCAGGGGATGGAGATGTCGGAACAGAAGCAGATGGTCAAGCGCATGGGACAAGGCATCGTCGGCCGCGTGGCAGAGATCAAAAAACCTTTGGTCGTCAATGATATTGCCCAAGATACGCGTTTTGAAAACTATAAAGCGCGAAAAAGTTATACCACAGCGTCGTTTATCTGTGCGCCGCTGATGGTCAAAGACACATTGACCGGGGTGATCAATCTCGCGGACAAAAAATCGGGTGGGCGTTTCAGCGAGGAGGAACTTCAGCTTTTGGATTTTCTTTCGACGCAGATCGCCTTGAATTATCGCCGGGTTCAGCTCTATCAGAAATTTAAAAAGGTTGTCCGGGAATCGAAGTCCTTGAGGACCAAATTAGGCAGAAGCAGCAAAGAAAAAGATGCGCTCAAAAATCAGATTGTTCAGCAGGAGAAATTGGCGAGCATTGGTAAGCTGGCCGGCGGGATCGCTCACGAATTCAACAATCCTTTAGACGGTGTTTTGCGATACACCAACCTTTGCTTATCGCAGGTCAAAGATGATGACGTCCTGCGGGGATATCTGATGGAGATTAAATATGGGTTAAATCGTATGGTCAACATCGTCCGCAGTCTCTTGGCGTGTTCGCGCAATGTCGGGCCGTCTTTGCAAAAGATCAATCCGCACCAGGCTATTGATCAGGCCCTGCATGGCGCACAGTCTGAAATTTTTCATAAAAATATCGTCCTGGAAAAGAATTATGCGCATCAACTACCGGCCATCCTGGATTTAGGCCTGGAACGGGCTATTTCGAACTTATTGCGCAACGCCGTTGATGCCGTAGAATCGGGAGGAGAAATCAAGATTCGTACAGCCTTGCGGGATAATTGTGTTTTGATTGAGGTAAAAGACAACGGCCATGGCATGACCAAGGAAGTGCAATTCAACATTTTTGAGCCATTTTATACGACTAAGGATATTGATAAAGGCTGCGGTCTCGGTTTAACCATTGTCAGTGAGATCATGAAAATTTATGATGGCCAAATCGAAGTGGAAAGCGCGCCGCACAGAGGATCAACGTTTACTCTGATCATTCCGGTGAAATAACTATGGATAAAGAAATCAACAGCCATTATTCGATCCTTATTGTGGACGATGAGCCGCTCATCCGCGAATCGTTGTATGAAGTTTTTAGGATCGAAGGGTTTAAGGCCCGCATGGCCAGCAGCGCCGAAGAGGCCTTGGAAATCGTTAATAACGACAAGGTTGATATCGTTGTCGCGGACCTTAAATTGCCCCAAATGACCGGATTAGAACTGTTGAAGGAGATAAAGAAAAGTAAACCACAGACCGAAGTCATTCTGGCTACCGGTTACGGCACTATTGAAACAGCGGTTGATGCCATCAAGCACGGCGCGTATGATTATATTACGAAGCCTATCAATGATAATGAAGTCAAGCTGCTGATCGGCAAGATTGTGGAAAAACGGCAAATCCTGGAAGAAAATAGAAATCTTCGGGATTTTATTGCCCAGCGCGGCCGCAATGCTTTCTGCGGGATGACCGGTTCGAGTGAAAAAATGCAAAAGATTTATCAGCTTATTGAATCCGTTGCCAGCACCAATGCCACGATTTTTATCAATGGCGAAAGCGGCACCGGAAAAGGTCTGGTGGCCCGGGCTATTCATGAAAGCGATCATAACCGCAAGGGCAAGCCTTTTATTGAGGTGAGCTGCGGGGCTCTTTCCGAGACCCTTTTGGAAAGCGAATTATTCGGTCACATGAAAGGGGCCTTTACGGGGGCAATAAAAGATAAAGAGGGAAGGTTTGAATTTGCCAAAGATGGCACGATTTTTTTGGATGAAATAGATGCCTTTTCTCCTGCCCTGCAGGTCAAGTTGCTACGGGTCCTGCAAGACGGTGTTTTTGAGAGGGTAGGGGACAACATCACGCGTAAAGCCTCGGCCCGGATCATCGTGGCCACGAATCAAAATTTGACTGAATTGGTGGAACGGGGGGATTTTCGGGAGGATTTGTATTATCGCATTAACGTCATCATGATCAAACTGCCGTCGTTACGCGAGCGGAAGGAAGACATCGATTTGCTGGTTAAATATTTTATAGAAAAATACAGTAAAAAGAACAATAAAAAAATTACCGGTATATCTGAAGAAGTTAAAAGGATCCTTTTGGAACACAGTTGGCCGGGCAATATCCGCGAGCTTGAGAATGCCATTGAGGGTGCGGTGATCATGGCTAAGACAGAAATCATCAATCGATGGGATATTCCCAATGTGGCAAAATTTGCCGCGACCGCCACTCCCAAATTAGTTAACGGAAGGCCCTTAAAGAAAATTTTGGAGCAGCCGGAACGGGATCTTATCATTGCCGTTCTTAATGAATGCGGTTGGAACCGCAACAAAGCCGCTGCCAGTCTGGGGATCAATCGGACAACACTGTACAATAAAATGGTCAAATACAAGATCACGGACAAAGACCGGAAATTGTAATCCAGTTCACCGCCCATGCGAAAGGTTCAAAACAATGAATAAAGATCAGCTTAGAAAAAATGTTGATGAGCTTATTGATAAAAACAAGTGGCGGGACATTTTGGCGCGATTCGTGGATGTCCTGAAAATCAATATTTTGATGGTGGATTTCGAAGGACAGGTTCTTCTGTCTCCCGCCAATGACCGCTATGGATGGAATTTTTTTGAAAAGTCTTGTCTGGGGTTGAACGTGCCGCAGGCGGATGGCCGGCAAAGCCATATTTTAGATAAATTTGTCGCTTCCGCGGAGTATGCTGAGTGCAAGTGCGAGAGCGGGTTGCATAGTTTTTTGGTGCCGGTCAAGATTCAGTCCGGAGAGAGCATTGCCTATATGATCGTGGGGCCGGTTGTTCTGAACCAAAAACAAGAGGATGGGTTTTATCGGGGAATTGCCCAAAAATTGAATTTTGATTATGCATTATTTACTGACGCTTTGAATGAGGTCAGGGCTTTGTCTTACGTTGCCGCAAAATCCATTCTTGATTTGCTGGCGGAGGTTGCCCGGGATGTGATTGAACTGAATTTTGAAAAGAAGAAGCTTTCGCAAATGCGGATCAATCAAGAGGCTTTGCCGAAGCAGGTCAGTGAAGTGGCGCAGGAAATTTATGCGAGGATCCATCTGGATGAACTTTTGGTAACCTTGCTGGATATTGCCATGAAAATGACGAATACGGAATGTGGTTCGATCATGATTTTGGAGGAAGGGGATGAGCTGTTGATTAAGGCATCGCGCGGCATTGAAAATAAGAAAATTGAAAACAAGAAAATTCGCCTCGGCCAAGGGATTTCCGGGATAGCTGCCAAAGAGAATAAATCTTTTATCATTCATGGCACGGAAGGCGATGGCCGAATCGGCGCGTTGCTGAAAAGGCCGGAAATTAAACAATCAATTGTTATGCCCTTGAGTTCGCGCAACCGTGTTTTTGGTGTGTTGAATTTGCATACCAAAACCCATGCCGTTCCCATCGAGGACGGTATTGAAAATCTGCAGTATCTTTCGAAATTAATCGTTGCTGCTTTTCAAAGCATTTAATCGTAGAAATCGTATTGTGTAATTTCAAAGCGTATGTTATTATGAGCATAAGCTTAGAATAAATAGGGGTTTATTTTGAGCAAATGCTCATAATAAACCTAGGGTTTACGAAAGGGAATCACATGAAAAAAGGGCGTCCTAAAAAAATCCGCTATGTGCAGAAAATGCCGCAAATTACGCAATTCAGCCCGCGCGGTAAGCCTGGCCGGCCGGATGAAGTTGAGCTGAACGTTGACCAATTTGAGGCCTTGAAATTGGCCGATTTTCAGGGTCTGGACCAATCAGCCGGGGCCTTGGCGATGGGCCTTTCTAGGCCTAGTTTTGGGCGTATTTTGAGGGAAGCACGGCGCATTGCCGCTGATGCGCTCGTTAATGGTAAGATCATCAAAATTCGTATCGGCGACGTTCAGGTGGGGGTAAGGCCGCGTAATTTTGATGCAAACTCTTTGTCTGACCGCATGCGCAAGGAAGTGGGTTCTAATATTCCCCGAAAAGCTGCTTTAAATTCCTTATAAACTTGCTCTATATTCAATTATTATTAACTTCTTATAATATATGTTATGTTAACTATATCATATTAGAATAGCTGAAATAAATAGTGGTAAATAAAGCACTTAGCTTCTATTGGGATTTTCCTGTGGAAAAGTCGTTTTAAACTTACCGCTATTATAATGATCTTCCCAAAATAGGCTCTTCTCTGTCAGGTATGGCAGCTCTTGGAAAGATATTGGCAGAATTAGGATGGATTGTTCAGATTTTGATAAAAAGGTGGAGTTTGCTGCATTTCTTACTTCTTTATGCCCCTTTTCTAAAAGACTTCTTATTTTTTAAAAAATGGGGCTATTTCAGGCTAATGCTCTCCGGATGGGTCTGATGCGGGCTCATGGCCTCAACATGCGTTGTTTCAACCTCAAGCAGCACATAATTAGGGTCGTTGGGCCCGGCAAAATATTGGCGTAACATAGGAATGTTGTTCCAGGCGATTTCTTTTTTGGCCATATCCGTGCTGACTTTAGCTTTTCCGGTCAAGCGCGCGTACCACATTTTGCGGTCTATGTAACACATTTCAACATGGGGGTTTTTTTTGATCTGCTCAATGGTCCGCGAACGGGATAATACAGCTATTAACAGGTTGCCGTCTTCGTCCAAATAAGGCAACATCGGCCGTACGCGTGGTTGATTACCTTCCATACTTGCCAGACAGCCATAGCCGGTATCTTTAATCAGATCGATGACCTCTTGTTTATTCATAAAGACCCCTTTCTTAAATTCATCTTGATTTTAGCTTTTGTTGCGTTCTTTAAATTTCCCGGTTCCAATAAAATTTTTATTGTTCTGGGAAATAATTTCTGAAATGATGGAAACAGCAATTTCTTCCGGTGTTTGGGCGCCAATATCAATGCCGGCCGGCATGCGGACACGCTTCACGAATTCATCCTCAATACCCTCGGTTTTTAAACGCCGCAGGAATTTTATCCGTTTTGCCTTGCTGGAAATGACCCCCAGATAGCCGGCCTTGGACCGGACAACCGCTTTGAGGCATTCAAAATCATGCTCATTGCCTTGGGTGACGATCATGATAATGGTGTTTTGATGAATCGTCATTTGGGCCAATTCTGTCGCATGCGCTCCCAGGTGGATATGATCAACATGCGGGAAACGCCGTTTATTGGCAAATTCTTTGCGGTTATCAATGATCGTAACTTCGTAATTTAATATTTTTCCCAGGACCGATAACGGTAAAGCAATGTGTCCGGCCCCGCAGATAATAAAATGTTTTTTGCCCATAAAGGGCTCGATAAAAATTTTGATTTGACCGCCGCAGACCGACTTATCTTTTCCGCCAAAAAAATCATACTGAACAATGGCGGACTTCCCGGTTTTGATCGCTTTCAGGCACTCTTCTTTGGCAGCTTTTTCGTTCCGCCCCCCTCCTACCGTTCCCCAGAGGCTTCCATCCGCTAAAACAACCATTTTAGCACCGGATTTTTGAGGGGTCCCTTTCAGGGTCGATTCGATGATCGTAGCAAAGGCATAACTTTGACCTTTTTGGGCTGCTTCTAGGGCTTTTCGGAGAATTTTTTCCATGGAGTAATATATTTTTTCCGTTAAGGAGTATTTGTTTTCTCATCAGGGTTTTCTGCTGACGTATCGGGTTTTTCTTTTTCAGGGGATTCCGGTTCTGTTATCGTTGAGTTTTCAGGCGGTTTGTTCATTAAAATATCAGGCGGCAATTTAATATATTGCTGATCTTCTGTGGCTGAATCAGGGTTTTTTTCCGGTGATGGCGTTGTTTTCTGATGAGCTTCTTCGGGAATATTTGGGCTTTCCGGGGACTCGGACGCAGATGGTTTTTGCGGTTCTTCCAAATGTTTTAAAAAATGTTTTAGGCTTTCTTGGCGCGTGGGTGTCGTCTTATCATCCGGGCTCGGCTGTTGTTCTGTGGGCTGATCTGTTGTTACCGCTGGCGGCACATTTTCTGTAGGCGCGGCAGCTGGAGGAGAAAATTGCTCATCCTGGCTCGGTGGTGCTTCTGATTTTGCAGCTATTGAAGCCGGACTGGCCGGAATATCAGGCGGTGGCGGGGCTGCTTCCTCCACGGGTTTTGCTTGGTCCTCTGGAATGTTTACCGGAGGCTCAGGTGCTTGCGGCTCTGGCGGTTGAATGGTTTCGGGTAGGGGTGTTTCCGCAGGTTTCTCGGCTATTTCAGTAGGTGTTGTTGGCGCAGCTGCAGCTGCCTTGGCTTCGGAGATGACCTTGAGAGCAATTTCTGTGGTTTGTAATTTTTGGGTTAATTCCTGGATCTTGCTGTCTTTATCCTGGGCCGCGTGCTCAAGTTCATTGATCGTCTTTTCCAGTTTGGTGACCTTTAATTCCAGCTGGTTGACACGATTCTTAAATCCAGCGGTTTCCGTCTCTGCGGAGGTCAGTTCGATCTGTAAGTCGCGGGCCCGCACTTTTGAGTCTTTTAATTCCTTTTCCAGCGCATCTTTAACTTTGTTAAATTCCTTGTGGTTCTTTATTTCGCCGGATAACTCTTTTTCAATCTTTTCCAAAGCTTGGTTCTTTTCGTTAAGCAAGGTTTCCAGTTTGTCCGTTTTTTCTTTTAATTGACTCGCTTGCCAGGCCTCAAAATCAGCGTTGGCGTCTTTGACCGGCGGAATCTCTGTTTCCGTTGGCGTTTGCGGCGCGGTTCTGATGGAAGCTGTTCCGGTCACCGGAGGTGGCTGCTGCAAAGGCGCGGAAGTGCTGCGAAAAAGCGACGGGCGCGGTTCCATCGGCTCAGCGACTTCTTCCTCTTTTTTGAGGAACGGCAGCTGACTGAGGATTTTGGTGAAAAAATTTTTTGCGCCGTCCTGGGGCGGTTTCTCTTTTTGTTTTTCCTCAACTAGGCCGACGCGGTTTAGTAATTGAGCGGTTGTTTCTTTATTTTTTGGCGAGGAGCCGGGAGAGGCGGAACCCGAAGAATTTTTGTTTTCGTTGTACAGCAGCCAGCCGACGGCTCCTAATCCCAGGATAACAACGGCGAAGCCTATATAAAATAAAGTAAACATTAAATCTTAGTCTCAAGGACACGGGTTGACAAATAGTTGCGGGACTTTATAATACTTTTATGATTTCTTGTATTCTTCTCTGTGCCGGCTTAAGTTCGCGTTTTGGCTCTCCCAAAGCGCTGGCCAAACTGTCAGATGGAACGGCCATCGAGCGGCAACAAAAAATCTTGCTTGATTCTCCGGTGGAAAAAATCATCATTGTTCTCGGCGCATATGCGCCGGAAATAAAACCGTACCTATTAAAGCA
>MHGP01000055.1:13304-20728 GCA_001805615.1 Omnitrophica WOR_2 bacterium RIFCSPHIGHO2_02_FULL_48_11 | reverse complement strand
GTCGATTATCCTTTTATAAAAACCGCTACGTTTGAGCAGCTGGCTCAGCATTTTACCAAAAATAAACCGCGCATTCTTATCCCTACCTATCAATCGAGGCGCGGTCATCCCCCGATTTTTGCCTCTTCCCTGCACGATGAATTTATGACCTTGGATAATGACCTGGGTGTCAATACAGTGATCCATCGTCATCAGGCAGATATTGTCGATTATCCTGTGGAAGATAGAGGAATCCTGGCGACTTTTAATACGCTCGATGAACTCACCAAATTAAAAGCGCAATTTATTTAAAATTTTCTTCGCGCGTACGCTGTGGTACGGGTTCCGGATTAACGACGGGAGCAACCTCGGAATCAGAAATGTTGCCGGTGCTTTTGGGGAAGGCAACAACGGTTGCTTTAAAATTGACACGGATATAAGCATTGCTGAGCAGTTTTTGGACCGGTAAGCTTTTCCAGAATCCGCTGGCATTGGATTGAATATCGGTAATGGCATCTCCCCCCATCAGCGCTGCTTCTCTTTTCAGCTTATCGATCACCTGCTCAACCGTATTGCGGCGTTCTGTATTGACGGTCACATAACCGATAATTTCATAGGGTTGGCTGACGCTTTCGAGGTAGTGCACATCGCTGACGGCATATTTGGGATGATAGAGGTTGTTGGTTGTCTCCTCGGATTCCACATTGTATAAACTGCAGCCTGATAAAAGAGTTATCAATAAAAAAAGAAAAAGTTTTTGGTTCATAGTGTTTTCGCCTCGGTTAGATGTTGTTGTTGATTTTTTTCGTTTACCTCTTTTTCTTTTAAAGCCTTAATGATCTTTGCCGGTGTAATCGGAAGTTCTTTGATACGTATTCCTACGGCATCGAAAATAGCATTGGCAATCGCGGCCGAAGTCGGTAAAAGGGCGGCCTCCCCCATCCCCTTGGCTCCAAAGGGGCCTTCCGGATCGTTCGTCTCAACCATGATGCACTCTATCGGCGGCATGCCGAACCCGCGCGGCAATCGGTAATTGGCAAAGTTTCCATTAGCCGGGCGGCCTTTTTTATCAAAATGCAAATTTTCTAAAAATGTATAACCGATCCCCATAGCGAGCGACCCTTCGATCTGGGCTTCTGCGGATTGGGGATTGATGGCCTTACCGATGTCATGGGCGTCCCACATCTTGAGAATTTTGACTTCTCCGGTCTCTTTATTGACTTCGACTTCGGCGATCTGCGCTTCGAAGCCGTAACTGCCGGAAACATTCCCCTCCCCTGTTCTAAAATCAATGGGAGTGGTTTTGGGGTTATAGCTTCCCCGGCCAATGATCTGGCGGCCGTAGTTAAAGGCATAGCAAAGTTCCAGGGCTTTATCAAAACTGGTAATAATGGATTTGTCTTTTTTATTAATGACTTCTTCGGCCATAATATCCAGATCTTCGGCGTTTAATTTAAATTCTTCAGCGACGACATTCAGGACTTGTTTTTTGGCGTCGCGGGCGGCCAAAAGTGTCGCGTTTCCGGAAATAAAAGTCACGCGGCTGGCAAAACTTCCGGTATCGAACGGGGTGATTTCCGTGTCCCCGGATTTGCAGCGGATGCGGCTATAGCTGACACCCAGTTCTTGCGCGGCAATTTGCGACAAAGCGGTGTTGGATCCTTGCCCGGTGTCGGCGGCACCGGTAAATAAATAAACTGAACCATCCTCTTCGACCTTGACGATCGATCCTGCGGACTCGTGGGATTTGTACATTTTGGAGCCCATAACATCCGCCGCAATACCGATCCCGATGCCTCGGCAAATATCTTTTTGTTTACCGTGTTTTTTTTTCCATTCACAGGACTCGATGGCTTTGTCGATGCATTCTTTCAGGCCGTTGGTCGTCAAAACCATTTTGTTAATGGTCACCATGTTCGGGGTCGTGATATTTTTAAGACGAAATTCGACCGGATCCATGCCGATCCCTTCGGCCAGCATGTCCATGTGGGACTCGATGGCAAACCCCGCTTGCACACCGCCAAACCCGCGCATGGCACCGCTGATGGGCGTGTTCGTATAAACGCGGTAACCGGTCACCCGGAAATGTTGAATTTTATAAAGCATAAAAATGCGCATGATCGCGGCGGCTATAACCGTTGGCCCGTAACTGCAGTACGCGCCGCCATCGGCAATGACTTCGCCGGTGATCGCCATTAATGTCCCATCTTTTTTAACCCCGGATTTGATCTTATAGATCATGCCGTGCTTGCGCCGGGTGGCTAAAAATTCTTCTTCGCGATTGCAGCAAATTTTTACGGGAAGACCGCCGGCCTTTTTGGAAAGTAAACAAGCCGCAAAATCCATCGGCAGCATTTCCAGTTTTCCGCCAAATCCCCCCCCGACGGCCATTTTGATAACACGCACATCATTCAAATCCATTTTTAACGTTTTGGCTAAGGCTTCGCGGCATTTAAACGGGGCCTGGCTGGACGCCCAAAGCGTAATTTTATTGGAAAAAGTTTCCCATTGCCCAACGCAGACGTGCGGTTCGAGCGCGGCCATATGCGCGGCCGGCGTATAAAATAGATCTTCACGCACATAATCCGATTCTTTGAGCGCGCGATCTGCATTTCCGAAGTTGACCGGCAGGATAACCGCAATATTGTTGCGTGATTCATGGATCTGCGGCGCCCCCGGTTTCATGGCTTCCAAAACGTCAACGACCGCGGGCAATTCTTCATATTTAACATCAATCAATTTCAAAGCGGCGTCCGCCGTTTCCTCATCGACCGCAGCGATCGCACCGATCTCATCGCCGACATATCTCACCTTCTCGGATTCGATGGCCATTTGGTCGATAGTATGTGGAAAGAAATATTCATTGGATCCAAATTTTATATTGTGGGTATCTTTGGCGGTGATGATGGCGCGCACTCCCGGCAGGGCTTCTGCCTTTGACGTATCAATGCTTAAAATGCGGCCGTGCGGGATCGTGCTGCGGATCATCTTTCCAACGAGCATGTTGGGGAAACTGACATCAAAAGCGTATTTGGTCTGGCCCGTGACAATGCCTTTGCCATCGATGCGCGGCACACTTTTTCCCACGGGATTGACGTATGCTTTATTGAATGTATGTCGGGGGGTAGTCATTTTTAATTTTTGTTGGTTCCAGCAAGCTGTTTCATTTCTTTTCCGGCATGAATGACCGCTTCATAAATCTTCAGATAACCGGCACAGCGGCATAAATTTCCATCGAGCGCATAATCGATTTCTTCACGTGTCGGCTCGGGATTTTTTTCAAGCAGCGCTTTCGAGGACATGATCAACCCCGGAATGCAAAATCCGCACTGAACAGCCCCATGATCGATGTAGGCTTGCTGGACAGGATGAAGTTTTTCGCCGTCGGCCAAACCCTCGATGGTGGTGATCGCTTTGTCCGCGACATCGCAGGCCAAAGTAATGCAGGATAAAATGGATTTGCCGCCGATATTGACACAGCACGTCCCGCATTCGGATTCTTCGCACGCGGTTTTGGTCCCGGTGAAGCCGAGATTATTGCGCAGAACTTCGAGCAAAATTTCGTGGCCTTTGAGATCGAGGTCGTATTTTTTATTGTTGATCGTGAGGGTTGTCATGACTTTTTTGCCTGCTTTGTGATGAGTTCTTCTATCGCGCCTTTAATGCTGATGCGGAAGATATGCTGCTTGTATTCATCGCTGCGATTATCATAAATATTTTTATCCAGATGGTCAAGGGCTTCTTGGGCAATTGTTTTGGAACAGACGGCCGCATTCAAGAACTGTTCTAAGACCTGATCCCGCTGGGCAAAAGCCACGCAGTTGTTCACTGACACATGCGTCTTCGTAAAGCGGTTACCTTCAAAATAGGTCTTGATGAGCAGTGATAAAAGCGGGATATCAACATTGGAAGATTTTCTTGCCCGGCGATAAGCGATGGCTGCCTTTGTGTCCCGCGGAATGCGAACGTGCGTTAAAATTTTATCGGTTTTGGCGGCGGCTTTGTAAAATTCTTCCGCGGAAAGTGAACTTGCCTGTCCTTTGTTATCGATAAAATGCAATTGGGCTTCTAAGCCGATCATAACGGCCGGCATCTCTGTCCAGGTATAGCGGCAGGTCAAATTGCCGCCTAAAGTCGCGACGTTGCGGATGGGCTGTGTCGAAATATTGCGGCAGACGATCCTGAGGACTTGAAAATTGTCCTTTAATAAAGGTGATTCAAAAATTTCATCGATGGTGGTCATGGAGCCGATAGTTAATCCTTGGGAATCTGCGGTCATGCCAACCAGCTCCGGGATCCGTTTTAGGCTGATAACATTTTTAGGTGTTTTCAGCCCTTTCCGCTTTAGGAGTTTTAAGCTATTGAGAAGAAAGGTCCCCCCCGCCAGAATCCTTGCTCCGCCGAGCGTCGAATACAGCTCAGCGGCTTGCGAAATGGTCGTTGGGGTGTGGAATGTTAATGGGTTAAGTAGCATAATAAACAGCCTTAACTCGTTTGGCTGCAATTGATTTTGATAAATATAGTAAAATTTTACTAAATGGTTAGTATACCAAAAAATTGATGCTTAGCAAGAAAAATTTCAGGCCTGCCCAGGCGGTTTCCCCGAGTTTTGTAAGTCTTCTAAGGCCTGGTCCACCACAGCGATATCCCACCCATGGGAAATGATCTCTTTGCGCAATTCTTCTGTGGATTTATTGTGTTTTTGGGTATTGTTCTTCAAATAGGTCTTGAGAACTTCCAGATTGAATTTTTGGTGGTGATTAAGCGTCCAGCGCAGGGTATTTTCACGCACACTGCGATTGCAGAAGAAAGCGAGCCCTCCCCATATAAGCGGCAAGAAAATGACAAAGAGCGAACTATAGAAATAAAACGGTTCGGTCTTGCCCATCAAATAACCCGCGCTGCTCCAGAACACATCAAAAACGTAATGGCCGATAATGACCGGAATAATGCCGAAATTAAGATAAACAATGGAAAGAAAAATTCCCAAACACGCGACCTCGATGCCCCGGAACCACATCGGGAAAATAAGGTACCCGCTGTGCCCATATCCCCAGAGGAGAGAAATGATCAAGACTGCCGGAATGGTATTGCGCAGTACCCTGGTCAGCCAGCTGAGCGCGAAAAGGCGAAAAGTGATCTCTTCAAAAATACTGGCCTTCAGGCCGAGGGTGATCGCTGCCAAGAACGGAAAGTACGCCGAAGAAAATTGAGTGAGCCAGGTCTTTTCTACCCACAGTCCGATGGAACGCTGTCCCCATTCAAAGGCCAGCGTCTGCAGGCCGATCAAAATAACGCAGACCAAGTATCCGAGGACAATCGATCGAAAGACGCCCCGTGTTAAAAAGGACGTTTGCAGATAGTATAAAAACGAGCTTTCTTTTTTGTTGGGAAAGACTTCGTAGCGTAAAGTCTCCCCTGCCAAACTCGGCATGAGAATTCCAATGGTCCCAAAGAATATCCCCCAGATGGCTTCCACAAAATGCCGTCCCAAAAAGGCTCGAAAGGGCTGTGTCGTATCGTAGCTCATCAAGATGTCTTCGAAATGGTTGAATTCCGATAAAAGCGTGACGAGAAAGAGGACCGAGGCAATGCCGATATAAAATTTCTTCGTGCGGTGCATGGCCAGATGATTACGCCGCAGAATAAGAAAGAAGACCGCTGCGGCAAACAACAAGGTGTTGACGATGCGGACAAAGGTAAGGAGATTGAGGCCGGTGCTTTTCTTCTTTTCAAAAGAACGGTCGTATTCATCCGGAATTTCGAAATTAAATTTAGCAAAGGAGAGGATCTCTTCCCCCGAGATGGTCGCCCCAGTCAATAATTTGGCGACTCCCTTTTTACCGTCGCCGCGCCATTCGATACTGACGCTATTTTTTTGCCAGGTGAAGGAATAATCGGTGCGATTCGCATACTGTTTGGTGAATTCATCTTTTAAAGTGTATTGCTGAGGGTCGAGGTGATAGGTTTTTTGCAGGAATTCGAGAACTTTCTGGTGAGCTGCATCACGGGTCAACAAAGAACGTTTGGCCGTGTCCTCGATGACGTGACGGAGCCCGGTGACTTCCCCGGTTTTGGAACTTACGCTTAAAAGGTATTCTTCTTTTTCGTTTTCCCGGAAAAAACGGACCCGCCAAAAAAAGAGTTCAAAGTTATGTTCTTTAAGGAATTTTTGTTCGGCTTCCCAGCCGATGGTCTTCTGGAGGTATTTATCGGAGCGGCGGTCAATAACAAAAGCCGTTGCGGTCCGAAAAGCCGGGGCATCAACGTCGCGCTGTTTTAAATAATCTTTGGCGATGGACAACGCTTTGGTGCGGTCCACGGTCAGATCGATCGTTTTAAAAAAAGGATAACTGAATTGATACCAGGCGAAAGCAGAGAAGAGAGCTAAGACAATAAAGATGAGCCATGTTTTGTGAGTGATTTTCAAGTTGGTATTTTTTAAAAAATTTGAGAGTTATTATAAGAGCGGAATGACTTCTTTAGGCAGCCGCTTCAGTTCTTCATTCCCCAGGATCTTGATCGCCCAGCGCAACAGCACTAATTTTTGTTTTAAACGGGTATCGGGCTCTTTGATATTGTATAAACGCCGGCGGATCAAAAATAGTGTTTTACGTAAGGTATTAAAGACGATCCTGGCTTCCCGCGGGCGATGGGGGCCTTTGATAATGTCGGTGATGCTCTCATTGGCCAGTTCATTGACGGTTCGGTTATAGTGGTCGAGTTTTTGGAGCAAGACCGGAACCATGGACCCAAAATATTTGTAGCGGTCAATTTTGCAGAGGGCGTGCATAACCTCGACCTCTACAAAAGGAGAATCGGTCCGGTTCAGCCGATGTATGAGGACCTTTTCGGCATAACGGCGTTCCGCCAGAACGAGCTGTTCGCTGAAATTTTCTTTAAAAACCCGCACGGCCGCCGCGATCTTGTAGTCGTCCAGGGTGTCATCTTGGATCATCGCCAGGATGGTTTCTTGCGATTCGGCAGCATAGCTTTTACTGTAACCGTCGAGCAGCGATTGATCATCGAAGATGGGAGAAGTATAGCCCGGCGGTTTGTCGGGAAGAGCCGGATCTTCTTCGGCCCAAGCGAATGACATGGTGAATAAAAGTGCAAAAACGAACATGCCGCCAATAATGAGTTTGAATTTTTTTTTCATGATTTTATTTTCCGGTTGCGTTTTTTATTTCCATAGAAATATCGACCGCCTTGGCCGAATGGGTCAGGGCTCCGATAGAAATGCGGTCAATCCCGGTGCGGGCGATGGACCGGATGTTTTTCAGGTTGACCCCTCCGGAGGCCTCCAGCCGGATCCGTTTACGCAATCCTAGTTTTTTGATATGAGCGACGGCCTTACGCATTTGTTGTGTTGACATGTTATCAAGCAAGATAATGTCCGGCTTCGCCAGGACCGCTTCGCGCAGTTGCGGCAAATCGGTCACTTC
>MHGP01000055.1:0-13294 GCA_001805615.1 Omnitrophica WOR_2 bacterium RIFCSPHIGHO2_02_FULL_48_11 | reverse complement strand
ACCAGGATCATTTTATTAAGGTCATGGCGGTGGCTGACCCCTCCCCCGCAGCGAACCGCGTACTTTTGCAGGAAGCGCAGTCCCGGCGTTGTCTTGCGGGTATCTAAAATTTGGGTTTTCAATGGTCTGATCATTTGAACAAATTTTTGTGTCAGAGTGGCAACGCCCGAGAGGTGTTGTAAAAAATTTAAGGCCACCCGCTCGGCTTTTAAAAGCGCCCGGGTCTTCCCTTTTAAGAAAATGATCTTGGTGCGGGCCCTCACCCGCTGCCCGTCTTTATAGGCGGTGCGAAACACAATATTTTTATCAAATATCTGAAAGACTTTTTTGGTGATCTCCAGCCCGCATAAAACACAATCTTCTTTAACAACGATGTGCGCCTCGGCATCGGCCTGCGGTATCACCAAGAAATTGGTCGTGATGTCCTGGCTGGCCTTGTCTTCTTTCAGGGCTTGGCGGATAGCGTTGGCAATATTATATCGCATGGAAAAATTTTCAGAAAGATAAACGTTTACTGTTAAATGGTCATCCTAAATTCTTAATGGCTTCTTTGAGCTCGGTAATTCTGGTTTGAATGGAAGCCAGCCGGGCCTTTTCCTTTCCGACCACCTCCGCCGGCGCTTTTTTCAGAAAATTTTTATTTTTCAGACGGCCGGTCAGCCCTTCACTCATTTTTGTCTGTTCTTGAATTTGCGAAAGGATCCGCTGTTTTTCTTTGGCAAGATCGATGAAACTCCCCAAAGGAATGAAAAATTTGATTTTACCGACTATGCCGGCGGCCGAATCGGCAGGTTTAGTAAGATGCGAATCCACATGGAGTGTTTTTATCTTGGCCAAGGATTTTAAAATATTCCCGTTGTCCCGGAGCAAGTCTATGTCTTTTTTGGCACTCGACGTTAAATGGCATTCCACCTCTTCGTGAGGCTTAACGTTCCATGCGGCACGGGTATTGCGGATCGCTGCGATCAACTCGGTCAAGGTTTGCATTTCGCTTTCTATAGCGGAGTGGATGAGTTTTTTGTGTACTTTAGGCCAAGCTGATTGGGCGATCGTTTCTTCCCCGCTTTTCAGATGGGTCCAGAGTTCTTCCGTGACAAACGGCATGAACGGATGCATCATCTGCGCGGATTGTTTGAGAATCGCAAAGGTGATCTTTTGGACCACCGGGTCGGTAAAATTATTTTTGCTGATCTCCAAATACCAGTCGCAAAAATTGTGCCAAAAGAATTCGTAGACGAGGTTCTCTGCTTCAGAAAAACGGTAATTTTCTACGGCCTTCTCAACGTTGCTCAACGTCGAATAAAAACGTGAAATGATCCACTGGGAGGGTAAATCAAGTTTGTCATAAGCAATGTCTTTGCTTAAGTCGATAGCTTTATTTTCGATGGCGGTATTCATCAGGATCAGACGCGAGGCGTTCCAGATTTTGTTGGCGAAGTTACGGCCGATCTCGAATTTCTCTTTGGAAATGAAAAGGTCCTGGCCGGAGTTGATGATCAAACTGAAACGCAGCGCATCCGCCCCGTATTCTTTGATGATCTCCAGCGGATCAAGGGCATTGCCGAGGGATTTGGACATTTTACGGCCCTGCGCATCGCGCACGGTCCCGTGGATGTAGACATCGGAGAACGGCAGATCGCCCATAAATTCATAGCCGGCCATGATCATCCGCGCCACCCAAAAGAAAATAATCTCTGAAGCGGTAAACAATGAAGCGGTCGGATAAAAATATTCCAGGTCTTTATTTTTTTGCGGCCAGCCTAACGTGGCGAACGGCCATAACCAGGAAGAAAACCACGTGTCCAAAACATCTTCATCCTGCTTGAGCTTCTTAGAATGACAGTGCGGGCATTCGTTAGGAGTGGTCTCAGAAACAATGATATTTTTTCCTTCAGGGCAGTGGCTGCAATACCACACCGGAATGCGGTGTCCCCACCAGATCTGCCGGGAAATGCACCAATCGCGAATATTTTCCATCCAGTTTAAATACACATTTGTCCAGCGGGCCGGAGTGAATTTGATCTTTCCTTTTTTGACAGCAGCGATCGCCGGTTTGGCCAACGGAGCCATCTTTACGAACCATTGTTTAGACAAATATGGTTCCACCACTGTGTCGCAGCGGTAACAGTGGCCGACCGCATGGGAATGCTGCTCCATTTTTTCCAGTAAATTGCTATCTTTAAGGGTTTCAATGACTTTTGAACGAGCCGTAAAGCGGTCCAGCTCTGCAAAGGGACCGGCATTTTTGTTCAACCTGGCGTCCGGATACATGATATTAATGAATTCGAGGTTATGTCTCTTCCCCATGGCAAAGTCATTAGGGTCATGGGCCGGCGTGACTTTGACCGCACCGGTGCCGAATTTGGGATCGACAAATTCATCACTGATGATCTTGATCTCCCTTTTGAGAATGGGCAGGATCAGGGTTTTTCCGATGAGCTTTTTGTAGCGTTTGTCTTTGGGGTTCACGGCAACGGCCGTATCACCGAGCATTGTCTCGGGCCGGGTCGTCGCGACAGTGACAAATTTTTTGGGATCATCTTTGAAGGGATAGCGGATGTGGTACAAGGACCCCTGGGTGTCCTGATGCTCGGCTTCTTCATCGGAAAGCGCGGTCTGGCAGCGCGGGCACCAGTTGATGATATATTGCCCCTGGTAAATGAGCCCTTTTTTGTAGAGGGAAACAAACGCATGCTTGACGGCAGCGGAATACGGCTCATCCATGGTAAAGCGCGTGCGCTCCCAATCACAGGAGGAGCCTAATTTTTTGAGCTGATGGATGATCGTATCGCCGTATTGATTTTTCCATTCCCAAAGCCGTTTCAGGAATTCTTCCCGGCCTACGTCCTGACGGCTCTTCCCTTCTTTGGCGAGCTGTTTTTCAACGACATTTTGCGTGGCGATGCCGGCGTGATCGGTCCCGGGCATCCAAAGAGTTTCCAAGCCCTGCATCCGTTTATAGCGGATAATGATGTCTTGGAGGGTGTTGTTGAGCGCGTGGCCCATGTGCAGAATTCCGGTCACATTGGGCGGAGGAATGACTATCGTATAGGATTTTTTTTGCGGATTGGCTTGGGCATGGAAAAGGTTTTTCTCTTCCCAGTCCTTGCACCATTTGTCTTCAACGTCATTGAAATTATATCGTGGCGGCAGTTCCACACACTTATCCCCTATTTCTTTTTGGAGTCTTTTAATAATTTATATTCGATGCTGTCAACGAGGGCTTCCCAGCTGGCTTCGATGATATTTTCATGAACTCCGACGGTTGTCCAGGCATCGTTCTTGTCCTGCGATTCAATGAGAACGCGCACCTTGGAAGCGGTCGCTGCTTTACTGTCCAAAACGCGGACTTTGTAATCCACTAAATGCATTTCCTCAAGATTTGGGTATGAGGGGGCGAGCGCTTGCCGTAATGCTTTATTGAGAGCATCCACCGGACCATGTCCTGTGGCTCCGCTCTTGTGTTCTTTTTCGCTGACATTTAGGCGAATTGAAGCCGAAACAGAAATTTTACCGTCACTGCTTTTTTCTGTCTGAATACTAAATCCTTCAAGTTTGAAAAATGGCTTGTATTGTTTGAGAGCGCGATTGATAAAAAGTTCGAAAGAAGCATCTGCGGCTTCAAATTGATAGCCGTCGAGTTCTTTTTCCTGCAGCGATTCCATCAGTTTTTTGGCTTCCGGGGATTTTTTATCAAGCTTGATGTTCATTTTTTCCGCCATCAGGATGATCGGCATTTTGCCGGCCAGCTCGGAGGTGACAAACCGGCGGTGATTTCCCAGGATTTGAGGATCCACGTGTTCGTAGGCCAAAGGATTCTTGAGCATCGCGTCGATATGCACCCCCCCTTTATGCGCAAACGCGGAGTGTCCGACGAAGGCGGCGTTATCCGCGAGTTTCATGTTGCTGATCTCGCTGATGAAATACGCCGTATCCATGAGTTTGTTGACGCGGTTTTCTGGTAGTGATTTAAGTTTCAATTTGGTATGCAGGATCCCGACGATCGTGCAGAGATTGGCGTTGCCGCAGCGCTCGCCCAGACCGTTAAAGGTCCCCTGGACTTGAGTCGCCCCGGCTAAAACAGCGGCAATGGAATTCGACACCGCCATCTCCATATCATTGTGGGTATGGATCCCAACGGGTGTCTTTAAAAGTTTTTTGACTTCGGCGGTGATCTGACTGACTTCCTGCGGCATGGTCCCGCCGTTGGTATCGCACAGGACAATGCAGTCGGCGCCGGCGTCTTGCGCGGCCCGGATGGTTTTTAAAGCGTATTCAGGATTTTTCTTATAGCCATCAAAAAAATGTTCGGCATCGTAGAATACTTCGCGTTTTTTCTTTTTTAAGAATTCCACTGAATCGCTGATCATGGCCAGATTTTCTTCGAGCGTTGTCTTAATGACGTCCGTGACATGCAGGTCCCAGCTTTTACCGAAGATCGTTACCGTTGGGGTATCGGCATCGATAAGATCGTTGAGGTTTTTGTCTTCGCTCGCTTTCGTGTTCGCCCGGCGGGTCGAACCAAAAGCCGCCAAGGTCGAATTTTTGAGTTTTTTATTTTTCATCACTGCAAAATATTCTTTGTCCTTCGGGTTAGAGCCCGGCCATCCGCCCTCGATGTAGTGGACTCCGAGGTCGTCCAATTTTTCGGTGATCTTCACTTTATCCTTAACGGTAAAGGAGACCCCTTCGGTTTGGGAACCGTCGCGCAAAGTTGTGTCGTAAATGGTGATACGTTGCGGCATCATTACACCGATTCGAGGTTGAATTCTTTATGCAGCGCCTTGACCGCTTTATCCGAGAGGTCCTGGTTAATGATACACGAAATGCTGATCTCCGACGTCGTGATCATTTCAATGTTGACCTTATTCTCCGCCAAGGTTTGGAACATCTTGGCCGCAATGCCGGTGTGCGAGCGCATACCGGAGCCGATGATCGAAATGCGTGCGATGTTGCGGTCTTCGAGCACTTCCCCGGCTTTTATTTTCTGCGCGATCTTTTTGGCCGTGGCAAAGGCCTTGGTCAGATCGACCTTGGGAACCGTAAAAGAGATATCCGTGTGGCGCGTGTGGCTGACGTTTTGCACGATCGTATCCACGCTGACGCCGATCTTGGAGATCTCGGTAAAAATCTTTGCCGCCACGCCCGGCTGGTCCGGCACCTGGCAGATCGTGATCTTCGCCTCGGATTTATTACAGGTAATACCGCGGACCGAAATATCTTCTAATTTGTCATCATCTTTGACGATCATGGTTCCTTCCTCCTTCGAAAAACTTGAGCGAACGTGTATGGGAATATTAAACCTTTTAGCGACTTCGATCGAGCGGGCCTGCATCACCTGTGCGCCGAGGGAAGCCATTTCTAACATTTCATCGAATGTGATGGTTTTTAATTTTTTTGCTTCTTTCACAATGCGCGGATCAGTGGTATAAATGCCGGCGACGTCGGTATAAATTTCGCACACGTCGGCGTTGAGCGCCTTGGCCAAGGCTACGGCCGTCAAGTCTGAGCCGCCGCGGCCTAAAGTCGTAATATCATTGTTGTGAGTTACGCCTTGGTAGCCGGCGATAATAACAATTTTGCCTTCGGCCAGAGCTTTTTTGGTGCGTTTACCTTCAATCGTCCGAATGCGTGCTTTGGTGTGCGAGCGGTCGGTTTTGATCCCCACCTGCGCCCCGGTAAAAGAAATCGCATCGTATCCCAAGGCCTTGATCGCGATGGCCATGAGAGCGCAGGAGATCTGCTCACCCGTCGACATGAGCATGTCCATTTCGCGGTCCGGAGGATCCTCGTTGAGTTTCAAGGCCATGGCCTCGAGTTCATCGGTTGTATCTCCGAGCGCCGAGACAACCACGACGATGTTGTTTTTGGCTGTCTTTGTCGCCACAATGCGCTTGGCGACAGCTTGTATTCTTTCTAAATTGGCAACAGAAGAACCGCCATATTTTTGGACAATCAATTCGTGAGACATGTGAGACCTTTCACCCGTTAAAATTGCGTTAGCTGATTATGAGCTAAAATTACAATAATAAGTAAAATTTATATATTTTGCAATATTAAGTTTTGTATACGGTGTTTCTTTAAAGCAGTTTTTTTATGAAAAATTCTATGATTTCCTCGCCGCTTTTAAAGCGCAGGCCCTTCTCTTGCGCGGTTGACTCAGAATAATCTTGCGAGCCGTCCGGCCGGATTCCTTTTCCAAAAAGCAGGAACGGAACCGGTTCGCTGGAATGCGTGCGCAGCGATACCGGCGTTGGATGGTCAGGGGCGATGAGGATGCGAAACGCGTCTTCTTTGTTAAAGTAATTGATGATCGTTCCCACAATGTCCCGGTCGATATTTTCAATGCTGGCGACCTTATTTTTTACATCACCGTTATGTCCGGCCTCATCCGGCGCCTCGATGTGGATATAAACAAAATCTTTATTTTTCAACGATTGCAGGGCATATTCGGCCTTGCCGCGGAAATTGGTATCGTAATAGCCGGTGGCTCCGGGGACATCAATCACCTCCAGCCCGGCGAGACGGCCGATGCCGTTGACCAGGTCAACCGCTGAGATAATGGAACCTTGGAGATTGTATTTTTTGGTGAATTGCGGCAACTGCGGCCGTACCCCTTGCCCCCACAGCCAGATCATATTGGCCGGATTTTCTTTTAGATCAAGCCGGACTTGATTGATCGGATGTTGCGCGAGGATCTCGCGGGATTTTTCCATCAATTTTAAAACAGGGACGGCATCCATGCCTTGCGGTAAAAAAGGACGAATATCTTTTCCTAAAATGTCATGCGGCGGAACGGTCTTTAATTTTTTTAAGGTTTCGATCTTGCGCGATTTTAAAACCAAAAGGTGGCGGTAACTTTTGCCCGTATAAAAACGCACTTCATCCGAGGCGAGTTCTTTGTTCAATTCGTCTATGAGCAGGCCCGCTTCTTTGGTGCCGATATGCCCGGCGCTGTAATCCTCCATTTTATGATCGGCAATGGTCACCAAATTGCAACGGAAGGCAATTTCATCATCCGCGAGCCTAACGTTGAGGTTGGCGGCTTCGAGCGGTGCGCGGCCGCTATAGCATTCAGCCGGATTGTAGCCTAACAGAGCGAGGTTGCCGATATCCGACCCGGGGTTCATTCCTTCGGGAATGGTCTGCAGGAGGCCCGTCATCCCCTGCTGGGCCAGATAATCCATATTAGTGCGGCGTGCCGCCTCGAGCGGCGTTTTGTCTCCCAATTCTTTGATTGGATAATCCGCCATGCCATCCGGGACAATGATGATGTATTTCATACTAATTTTTCCTCAAATTTATTTTAGATGAAATTAGTATAGTACTGATTACTACAAAAATATTAAGGAAAATCAGTACATATTTTCTCTTTCAATATCTCAACGAGGCGCTGTGAAAGTTTTTGTCGGCTACCGACCTTGGCTAGGACCTGCAGACGGTTATTGACGATATATCCTGAATAATTCTTTTTGTTCAAACTGTTGGCGACCACTAGATTACAGTGCGCATTCTTGAATAACTTTTTGGTTATTTTTTTCAGCTTATTTTTATCGATCCTAGGTTCAAGTTTAAAGCCGGTTAAAAAAATTTTAGGACGGATGGCTTTTATGATATTGATCAGCTTGGGTGTGCGCACCAGGGTGATCTGCATTTTTGCTAGATCGGAATCGATTTTTCCGGAAAATTTCTTTGCCGGTTGATAATCCGCGACAGCCGCGGCATGAATGACCGCGGTATATTTTTGGGACAGCTCTTTCTTGAGCAAGGCAAATAATTCGTCAAAGAAAGAAAATTTTAGGACCTTTATACCTTTGACGGTGAGCGGGGTTTGTACCGGCCCCTCGAGGACCGTGACCCGCGCGCCGGCTTTATGAAGATCCCGCGCCAGGATATGCCCCAGCTGTCCGGACGATTGATTGCTGATCACGCGCACACTATCGAGCGAAACCCACGTCGGCCCGCAGGTGATAAGGATCTTCTTATTTTTCAGTGAAGAAGTGGCCAAGGCGTGTAATGAGTGTATTTTTGTCTGGTATGACAACAGGTTTTTCACTTTGTTGAATCGCAATGTCCGGATCTTTAAGACCGTGTCCAGTCAAAGTGCAAACAATGCGTTCGTTTTTATTTTTAAAATACCCTTTTTCTTTCAATTGTAAAATTCCGGCGACCGCTGCTGCTGAGGCCGGTTCTACGAATATGCCTTCCGAGGCTAAAATTTTGTAGGCCGCAAGAATCTGTTCATCGGTCACGGCTTGGATGAGCCCTTTGGATTCATCGCGGGCGGCTTCGGCTTGTTTCCAGCTCGCCGGGTTTCCGATACGAATAGCCGTCGCGATTGTCTCCGGATTATCGATAATTTTTTTCTGAACGATCGGTGCTGCGCCCGCTGCCTGAAAACCAAGCATGGCCGGAAGTTTTTTGGATTTTTTTGCTTTCTTATATTCTTTATAACCTTTCCAATAGGCGGTGATGTTGCCGGCATTGCCGACCGGAATGGCATGAAAATCTGGAGCATCTCCTAATGAGTCACAAACTTCAAAAGCCCCGGTCTTCTGTCCTTCGATACGATAAGGATTTATAGAATTAACGAGGACGATAGGATGTTTGTTAGTAATTTCTTTTACCCATTCTAAGGCTTGGTCAAAATTTCCTTTGATTTGATAAACTTGCGCTCCATGAATCATGGCCTGCGAAAGTTTTCCCAAAGCAATTTTTCCTTCCGGGATAAGAACAATGCATTTCATGCCAGCCCGCGCCGCATACGCAGCCGCGGAAGCAGAGGTGTTCCCTGTCGAGGCACACATGACCACATGGGCTCCCGCTTCTTTCGCTTTCGAGATCGCCAGGGTCATCCCGCGGTCTTTGAATGATCCCGTCGGGTTAAGGCCTTCATATTTCAAATAAACTTTCAAGCCGATCTGCTTGCTTAAATTATTTGAATGAATTAAGGGGGTATTTCCTTCGCTGAGCGAAATAACCGGCGTTTTATCGGTGACCGGTAAAAAGTCCCGATAACGGTTGATGATTCCTTCCCAAACCATTACAACTTCTCCATTCTGATTGCCACGGGTTTGCTGTTGACGATCGGAAGTTTGTGGATCTTATCCAGGGCGAGGCGGACCATTTTCTCCGGCGTATAATCCGTCAGCATGACCACCGGAACAATGGATGTGTCGCGGGTTTTTTGCGTGACGGAATCGATCCCGATGCCGTGGTCACCGAGGATGCCGGTGATTTTTGATAAAACACCCGGCTTGTCCGACGCCATAAAGCGCAAATAGAATTTTGTGCGGATATCATCGATTTTTTTGATTGTGATATTGGGATTTTCATAAGTAATATTTGAAAGAATCGGCGGATGGCCTTTTCCCATGGAGGCCAGCTTGATCAAGTCGCTCACCACACCCGAAGCGGCGGTCATCTGCCCGGCTCCCTGCCCGGACACAAGAATATCCCCCAAAGGATAAGTATCCAAAAAGATGGCATTGTCAATGCCGTTAATGGAAGCAAAGGGGTGATCTTTGGTAATCAGCGTCGGATGGACGCGCGCTTCGATCTGCTTATTCGGATCTTTTTTGGCAATGGCCAAAAGTTTAATGGTTAAATTCAGACTTTCGGCATGCTCAATATCCGTGTGCGCAATATGTGTAATGCCTTCGACATAGATGTCTTCGACCTTGATAAATTTTCCTAACGCCAGGAAAACCAAGATCGTGAGCTTGTGGGCGGAATCCATCCCCGAGATGTCCAGGGTGGGATTGCTTTCGGCAAAACCTCGTCGCTGGGCTTCTTCCAGGGCCTGTTTGAAGGAACAGCGATTTTTGGTCATTTCACTCAAAATAAAATTGCAGGTCCCGTTGATGATACCGTAAACACGGTTGAATTTGTTTCCGGCGACCCCTTCCGAAATCGTTTTGATCGTCGGGATCCCGGCCCCGACGGCCGATTCAAAATAAATGCTGCGGTTGTTTTTGTTGGCCAGCGTGAAAAGTTCTTTGCCGAAATTCGCCAGAAGTTCTTTGTTGGCGGTGACCACATGCTTGCCTTCGCGCAAAGCGTTTTCGACGATCTCCCGCGCCGGATTGAGGCCGCCGATCAACTCGACGATGACGTCGATCTCCGGGTCGGTGATCACTTCCTGGGCGTTCGTTGTCAGACGGGTTTTTTCCAGACCGCTGATCTTTTTTGCATGGATGCTGCGGTCGGCAATGGCTTTAATATTGAGTTCTAAATTGAACTTATATTTAATAAATTCGCGACGGCTTTGGAGAAATTTTATCACTCCTGAGCCGACATTCCCGTAGCCGATCAATCCGATGTTAAGTTTATTCATTGTGATTTCCGATCCCTTTTCTAAAAAGCTCCTCGAGTTTTTCGATGAGGAACAGAGCCTGGGCTGATAAATTTTCGAATTTTAAACGGGTTTCATAAATAATATTAGGCAATTTTTCATGCGATTCTAAGACGGCTCCCTCCAGGTGCGTGATATCCACAAGATAGGGTGTCTTTAATTCAATAATTAATTTTGTCCCGGAGTCATACTTTTGCGGGGTGATAAAACAGATGCCCCCCTGGCTGATATTTTTAAGCTGCGTGACCTTGTACTTGACCGCCGGTTCAGTGCTCAGGTAATACGAAAGAATGAAATTCTTTTTTATGCGAAGGTATTGCCTTCGTTCCGGTTCGGGGGGTTGTCGCGGAGGTGGTGTCGGGCGCATAAGGAGCCTCCTAAAATTTGGGTTTATTATTTATCGGAGCGACAGGATTTGCCCCAGCCTTCCCAAACGAAAATTTTTAGGAAGCTGGGACCGGTCCTTGACTTCTTCTCAAAGCTTATAGGAAAGTCAAGGGAACCTGTGCTGTGTCGGCTTCTCTCCGAGGTTGATATAATCGGAGCGGTGCGATTTGAACGCACGACCTCTTGAACCCCATTCAAGTGCGCTAGCCAACTGCGCTACGCTCCGGAAAAAATATTTTAGAAATCACAGAGTACTAACCTCCGCCAAAGGCGGATCAGCCTCTGGCTGAAACTGCGCTACGCTCCGTTCACAACTTTGACTTATACTTATTACTATTAATATACAAAAAACTATATGTTATCACTACAGAAATTGTTCCAATTATACTACAATCCGATTTTCCTGCAAAGGAAAATGATTTATTGTTGAGACGAGATGGCAGGATTTATGGTAGGGAATCCAAAAGGAGATGGACATCCTGATCTAGGCCGAATTGCTTTAAAAAAGCAGCGTAGTCGAGGGCCGTGGCCTTGTTGTTGGTTTCTTTATAAAAGCGAAGAATCACCTTGATATAGTCTGTGATCGCTGCTTCCTTTTGGGGAGTGATTTCGATGAGTTTTTGGTAATATGTTATGGCTTGGGGATAATCTTTTAATTTAAAATAAATGTAGGCCAAGAGCTGCACGTTATTGATATGGGATGGCGACAGTTCATACGCCCGTAGCGCGCATTGCAGAGCGGTTGCGTACTCCCCTTTCTGCGAGTAGGCGCTGGTCAGGTTGTAATGTGCGGTAAGTTCTTGAGGGTTTAGCTCCAGGGCTTTTTGGGCATAAAAAATCGCCTCGTCATAATGTCCGCGCATAAAGTGGGCCCCGGAGAGATTTACGTAAGGCCGGGATTTTTGCGGAGATTTTTTCATAGTGTCTTCCCAGAGGGCCATTTCATTTCCCCAGATTTTATTTCTCTCCAGTGTGAGATAGGATAAAGCGCTGATAAGAAAAGCCGAGAGGAGTATCAGCCAGGCTGGTTTTTTGACAAATTTTAACAGGCCATACGCCGCAAGTAGGCATAGCCCGACGGACGGCAAGTACATCCGGTATTCGGTGATGACGTAAGGGATGATAAGAACGCTTGATTCGACGCTTAAGGCCAGGAAAAACCAAAGCAGCGAAAATGCGATGAGCTTATCTTTTTTTATCATGCTAACCGTAAAAATCAAAAGACAAATGAGGAACACCCCTCCCCACAAGGTTGAGGCTGGTTCCCATAAACTGGACGATATCCGAAAGTCATAATCAAAATTCAGTTGAGTGGGCCAGATAAAAAGTTTCAGGTATGTCGGGATCACCCGGAATTGAGTTAAAAAATAAGTTAGTGGAGTGATGGTTTCAAAGTCGTGCGATTGTGAAGGAGAATTCGTGGTAAAGAAGCCGTAGCCAACGCTGGAATATAAAGCTGGAATGATCAGGATAAATAATGCCAGGAGGAGGCCGTAAAATCCGTAGGAAGCTTTGATCTTTTTAAACCCAAAAAACAGGAATTCATACAGAATAATCAAGAACGGCAAGGTGATGGTGTTTTGCCTGGTAAACATGCCGGCCATGGCGGCCAGCGCGGCGAACAAAAAATAATAAGGGCGCGCCGGTTGCAGCCTCCCGTTGACGTATAAAGTGAACGCTAATAAATAAAGCATCGCCGCTAGAATTGTGTAACGCTGGGTGATGTGGTTGACGGCCATGGTCTGCAGCGGATGCACGGCAAAAAGCAGGGCCGTGAGAGCAGCCAACATCGCGGGATTGACGGCAGGGCTCTTCCCTGCCGGACGGGAAGATTTTACGGCATTTTGCATTCCGGGAGTTGCCCAGGTGAGCTTCACCAGCCACCCCACCAAGAAAGCGGAAATTAAATGGATGCCTAAATTAATAACATGGTAGGCAAAAACATTATCTTTGAAGAAGTGATAATTGAGAGCAAAAGAATATGTCCCGATAAAACGCGGCGGATTGAAAAAATACATTTCCTTCCAATTGTTTAAATCTTGGATGAGGGGACTGTAGGTGATAAAAGGTAAATCGTCAAAGAGAAACGGACTGTGCAGGGCGGGAAAGTAAATGAGGATGGTCAGGACGCTGAGGGCAAGAGCAAAAATTCGTGTGAAGATCATGTGAAGGGTCTTGTTACTCCTTCCCGGCTTTTCGTTTCATGAGGTCGTTAACCGCCTGCTGGGGTTTCTTTTTTTTGTAAATGATATTGTACACTTCGGTCGTGATCGGCATCGGGATTTTTAATTTTTGGCTTAATCGGTAAACAGCTCGCGCCGTTTCCACACCTTCCGCGACCATGCTCATGGATCCGGTGATCTGTTTGATCGACTTCCCTTTTCCTAATTGTTCGCCGACAAAACGGTTGCGGCTGCTGGGGCTGACACAGGTCGTCACCAGATCCCCTAAGCCGGTCAGGCCATAAAACGTTTGGTTTTTCGCACCTAACGCTGTCCCGAGTTTCCCCATTTCCGTCAGTCCGCGGGCCAAGATCGCTGCCTTGGTGTTGCT
>MHGP01000054.1 GCA_001805615.1 Omnitrophica WOR_2 bacterium RIFCSPHIGHO2_02_FULL_48_11 | reverse complement strand
CTTCTTTTCCTTGATGACTTCCGGTTCAGCCTTGCCGGCTTCTTCCGTCACTGCAGCTTCCGGCACCACTTCCTCCCGTTTAGGAACAACGGACAAAACAATTGATTCCGGGTCGTGCTTTGTTTTGATCCCTTCGGGAAGCACCAAGTCGCGCACATGGATTGAACTGTTCAGTTCCAAATTGGTCACATCAACGGTCAACTGCTGCGGGATCTGGGTCGGCAAACAGATGATTTCCAACTCCCACATGATGTGTTCCAGAATACCGCCGTCTTTTTTGACCCCAATCGGATCACCCTTGGAGACAATAGGAACTTTGACTTCGATCTTTTCGGTCAAAGAAATCCGGTTAAAATCAAGATGTAGAATGCGATCGGAAACAGGATCATGCTGCTCTTCTTTTAAGATCACAGAATAATCCCGAAGCTTCTTCTCGCCCTCCATAACGTTCATGTGGAACAGAACGGTTTGGCCGCGATGATGGCGCATAATGCGCTCATAGGCCCGGCGCTCGACCTTGACCGCCGTGGGTTTACTCTTGCCGCCGTAAACGATGGCCGGGACAAAATCTTCCCGACGAATTTTACGAAGCTGCGAACTGCCGATTTGATTTCTGATCTGTACTTCTAATTTAATCTCTTCCATTTTGCATCAACCTCCATGAGCACGTAATTTATGGAACGCCAGTGAACATAAATAACTGTGCGAATTGATCCCGCCGCATTCTTGCAGAATGCAAGGGGCGGGATAAACTCAATGAGATAACTTAGCTTCACTTTGTTCGCTAAGTTATGATTTCGTTTACCGTGTTACATCGAACAAACAGCTGACGGATTCTTCATTGTGGATCCGATGAATCGCTTCCGCCAGAAGCGGTGCTACTGTCACGACCTTGACTTTCGGATTATCCTTTGCCTTAAGGAAAGGAATGCTATCCGTGATCACGATTTCTTTCAAAGCCTTGCAGTGTTGAATTTTTTCCAAGGCATTGCCGGAAAGTATCCCGTGACTGATCGCCGCATACACCTCGGTCACGCCTTTTTTCGTTAAAGCCTCGATCGCTTCAATCAAAGATCCGGCGGTGGCCACCATATCATCAACCAGCACGACCTTCTTGCCCTTGACCGAACCCAGGATATGCATGACCTCTGTTTTTTCAGGACTCATGCGGCGTTTATCCACGATCGCCAAACCGGCGGATAACTGCTTGGCATAAGCCCGCGCCATTTTAATGCCGCCCACATCCGGAGAAACTACGACTAAATTTCTTATTTTCTTCTCATTAAAATAATTACACAAAGAATTGATCGCATACAAATGATCCACCGGGATATCAAAAAACCCCTGGATCTGATTGGCGTGCAAGTCCATCGTCAAAACACGGTTGACCCCTGCCGCGACAATCAAATTGGCCACCAGCTTCGCGGTAATAGGAACCCGGGGCTGATCCTTGCGGTCCTGCCTAGCATAACCGTAATACGGGATGACCGCGGTGATCCGGTCCGCCGAAGCCCGACGGGCCGCGTCGATCAAGATCAAAAGCTCCATAAGATTATCATTCGTCGGCGGACACGTCGGCTGGATCACGAACACATCCTTGCCGCGGATATTTTCCTGGATCTTAACGCGGATCTCGCCTTCGCTGAACCGCCCCACCAGCACCTCGGTCAAAGGAACGTGCAAACACTCGCAAATATCTTTTGCCAATCGCGGATTAGCATTCCCGCAAAAAATCGCCATCCCATTCATTTAATCTTTTCTCCTTCGCAAAATTCTCCCAGGGACTCCCACAATAACGCCCTGAGGAGGAATCACTGTTCCTGGCTTTACCACACATCCCGCTCCCGTGATGGCCTTCTTACCCACCTTCACCGGTGCAATCAAAATGGAATCTGAGCCGACAAAAGCCCCATCCGCGATCTGGGTCACATTCTTATTTTTTCCGTCGTAATTCGCGGTAACGACCCCTGCCCCGATATTCACTTTAACACCGACCCGCGCGTCGCCCAAAAAGCTAAAATGCTTCATCAAAGTTTGTTTTCCTAAATGCGTACGGGACACCTCGGCAAAATTCCCCACCTGAACTTCATCGGCAATTTTTGTTCCCGGCCGCACCCTGGCAAAAGGACCGATCACACAATTTTTACCGATCCGCACATCATTCTCGATCACGGTAAAGGGATGAATGGTCGTATCCTCACCGATCTTCACATCCGCAGCGATGTAGGTTGTTTGCGGATCAACGATGGTCACGCCCTCCACCATAAAATTCTTTAAAATCCTCTGCCGCAGAACCGCCGCCGAAACAGCCAAATCTTCCCGGTCATTGATCCCCAATCCCTCCTGCGCGCTGGGCGTTTCCACGGTGGTCACCAAAGACCCTTGCCCTACCAAAATTTCAATGATATCCGTTAAATAAAATTCTTTTTTCTTGGGGTTGAGTTTCACCGACTTGATCGCTTCCCGCAATTCCGGACAACCGAAACAATAAACGCCGACATTGATCTCTCCGATATTCCTTTCGACTTCGGTCGCATCCTTGTGTTCACGGATGGCTAAAACAGCGCCTGCTTTACCGCGAATAATCCGGCCATAGCCCGTCGGATCATCAACCACCGCCGTCAAAAAAGTACAGGCCGCCTTGGCCGTGCGATGTTTTTGAATCAACCGCTTCACCGTTTCTTTTGTCAACAAAGGCGTATCGCCGCACAAGATCAGAACATCGCCGCGATACCCTTTCAGAAAAGCTGCCGCTGACTTGACCGCGTCGGCCGTGCCCAGCAAGTTCTTCTGTACAACACTGACAATACCTTTGGGAAGAGACTGCCGCACCAACTCGTGCTGATATCCCAAAACCGCACATATTTTCAAAGAACCAACCGCCTTGGCCACCTCTAAGACATACTGAATCAGCGGCCGGCCGCAGACAGGATGTAAAACCTTGGGCACCTGAGATTTCATCCGCGTGCCTTTTCCTGCTGCCAATATGATCGTTCGCAAGTCTTTCATAGAACCAAGATTGATTGCGTCACTTCAGTAAATTTTCCGGAAGTGATCATTGCCCAGCCAGGGCTCGAACCTGGAAAACGAGATCCAAATTCTCGTGTGTTACCGATTACACCACCGGGCAAAAACAAAAATACTCATTCATCATGAGCATCAGAATTAACAAAATTCCGTGTTGCTCCGGTTTTTCCAGCTTCTTGTTGAAAAGCTTCTAAAATTTTCGACTGGAGGTATTCCCGAAAATCTTTGGAAATGGGGTGAGCAATGTCCCGGTGTTCTGCTTTGGTGTCAACCATCTGTTGATGTTCTGGAGGCAAGGAATGACCGCATTTGTTGCAAAACTTACTCCCGACCTCATTCTTGAAGGCACACTTAGGACACTGTGTTTTTAGCTTACGAGAGGGCATCGCGATAAACAAACCACTGGCACCTTGGATCACTTTGATATTCCGCACGACAAAGGCATTATCAAACGTTACGGTGGCGTAGGCCTTGAGCTTTTTATCCGGGCCTTCTTTGATAAACACACGAATCTCAGTGATTTCCATAGCTTTACGCTCCTCTTTCAATATGTTCGAACGACGAAAACCCGACGATAACGTTTCTTTAAAACGTCTCTAATGTGCTGTGCACTTTTCTGGGAATTCGTCAGACAAAATATTGAAGGGCCACTACCGGAAAGCGACACACCGCAGGTGTTTAACTCCCTGATCCTCTCCTTCAGCTTCATCAGTCTGGGACACAGCTGAAAAACCCTTGCTTCCAAGTCATTACAGAGCAACTGACTAATATAATAAAGATCATTCTTTCCTAAAAGACGGCGTAGAATATTAACATTATACCTTTTCTTTGTCAATAAATTCGTACGGCCGCCCTTTTTAAGACTTAAACCCTCAAAAACCACCCGGGAATACATCTTAAGGCGAGGTGTGACAACAACATGCCAAAGCTTTATTTTCGAGGAAAACGGCTGAATTTTATCCCCCCGCTCTGTCCCCAGGGCCCAAGAAGAATCATAGAGAAAAAAAGCCACATCCGCCCCGATGCGCTTCGCGTAAGCGACCAGCTCTTCCCGGTTGAGGGATAATTTCCAGATTTTATTTAAGCCCAAAAGTGTTGTGGCAGCGTTACTTGAGCCACCGGCCAGGCCGGCCGCCACCGGGATCCGTTTTTTGATATGGATCGTGATGCCGTGGGGAACTTGAAAATCCTCTTTGAGCTTCTGGGCCACCTTATAAACCAAATTTTTCCGCCCGAGCGGCACCTGCGGGTCATTGCAGACCAAACGGATCGTCCCGCGGGAATTGAGCGAAAACCTAAGCTCGTCACAGAGATCGATCCGCTCAAAAAGCGTAACAAGATTGTGATATCCGTCGGGGCGTTTGTTGATAACTTTCAGAAATAAGTTTACTTTGGCAGGCGATCGTAAGGTGAGACTTCGCATAAAAACATCCCAGAAGTTATCTGGTCTTGGAGGAATCAGCCGTTGTGTTCTTATTCAATTGTTTCAATTTTTCTACAACAGCTGTCTGTTCAGGACGCAAATCGAGAGAGAGTTTCCAATATTGTTTGGCCTTGTCCACTTCATTAAGCTTATAGTAAACATCGCCTAAATGATCGCAGATAATGGCATCTTTTAAAAGCGTATCGGCTTTCTGCAAAGATTCCAAGGCTTCGGTGTACATGCCTTTTTTATAATACACCCAGCCGAGGCTGTCTAAATAAGCGCCGTTGTCGGGATCAAGGGTAACGGCCCGCTTCACCAAATCCAGCGCCTCGTCAAGCCGCGCCTCATCCTCGGCATAAATATACCCGAGGGAGTTGAGGCTTCCATCGTGTTCCGGATCAATCTCAATGGACTTCAAAAACAGATCGACGGCGACGGGTTTTTGCTGCGTTTCCAGATACAGCGATCCCAAGAGGAACATGACCTCGGCATTCTTGGGTTCCAACTGCATGACCTTCTCAAACTGCTCGATGGCTTTATCATATTTTTTTTGAGAATAATACAACTGCCCGAGATAACCGAAAACTTCGACATTCTCCGGCTCTGTGCGGGAAAGAGATTTTAAAATAAGTTCATATTCCGCCGAGGCCAGGTCATACTGTTTCTGGGTGGAATAAATCAGGGCGAGCAAATAATGCGCCTGCAGATCTTCGGTATTCAGCCGGACGGTGGTTTTGAGTTCGGCAATGGCTTCGGGATACATCCCTAACCGCGCATAATTTGAAGCCAGTTTAAAATGAATGAGATAATGGGCAGGGTCGGATTCCAGGGCCTTCTCATACTCTGCAACCGCTTCTTCGGTGGACTCATACAGGTCATGGACCAATCCCATGGTGTAATGCGCCAACGCCTCAGCGGAAGACGAATCCGCGGAAGAGGCATAAGCTTTATCCGGAGCGCGGCCTAAGAGAAAGAGAACGGTCCCAAGACAAAGCAGTCTAAGGATTTTTTTCGACAATGGCATCGCTAAACTTTTATTAAGCCCAATCTCGTTTTTTGAGATGGCGCAGGGCTTTACGAAGTTTTTTGCGCTTATGGGTTCTGATTTTGCGTAATTTTCTTTTACGGCCGCACGGCATGAGTGACTCCTTAATTAATAAATCAACTTATTCAACGAATATTCAATAATTCCCTGTGCTCCCGCTGCTTTTAACTCAGGGATCAATGTTCGGACGGTCCCTTCATCAATCACGGTTTCCACCGCCAGCCAATCCTTCCGGCTCAGATTCGAGATCGTGGGGTTCTTCAACGACGTCAATAATTTTAAAATTTTATCCAGGTTCTTTTTTTCGACGTTCATTTTTAAGCCGACCATATTATTGGCGGCGATCGCCC
>MHGP01000053.1 GCA_001805615.1 Omnitrophica WOR_2 bacterium RIFCSPHIGHO2_02_FULL_48_11 | reverse complement strand
CCCCTTACCTTCCACATCTTCCCGGGTGATGTTGATCAAAGGCGTTTGCGCATCTCTTATTTTCTGCTCAATTTCTTCTTTGGTGGCCGCGCCGGACAATTTGCCTAACTCGCGGCGGATAAATTGTGATCCAACGACCAAAGCTTGCCGCCCATTGCCGATAGACTGAAGGCCTACTTCAAATTCCCCGACAATAGGCAAAGACTCAAGACTTGAGACCTGAGACCCGAGCATTGGTCTCTCGTCTGTAGTCTCTCGTCTCTGGTCTGGTTGTACAAAAACAAACACAATATTATTGCCTTGTGCATTTAATTTTGTCACTAATCCTTCCACGAACTGCTGTTCAAATCCGCCTTGCGGAATACTGATATCGATACGAACTTCCGTAGAGGCCAACATGACCGGCCGGGTGAGCGTTGCCGGTGAAATGGAAAACGCGCTGCGCTCGACCATAATTTCACCACGGCGCACTTGATCCCGGCCTGCAGGTGTCAAAAAGCCCGGGCTGAACTGACCTTTTTGCGTTAAAAGGACCGCTCCCTGCTGAGAAGCAACCTGCAACACATCCTGAATAGGCTGTTCACCGACATGGACGGTTTCTAAAACTCGTCCAGCAGCATTCTCATATCTATGCAGCGTGGGCCGTTCCTGCGTTGTATCCAAAACCAAAAATGTTTTATTTGATCCTAATGCAAATCCCATCGCTTCCATTTTCAATTGATCCACCGGTTGATCTTCAGCCAGAATAGCCAGAATCTTAAGTCCGGTATGATTTGCCAGAGTATTCGTGCGTTCTTCTAAGGAAATATTAGGTTGTGTTAATAAAAATCTTTGTTCTAGAAGCGCTTTGTATCTTGTAATCTTCGAAGCATTAGTATCAGCCACGCTACCACGTAAAATATCAGCAAATTGCTTTTGCTCACTCGGTGTTAAAATTAACGGAGACTGGCCGGCCTTGGTTAAGACCCAATTTGAAATGACCGCCGCAGCGCGGTGGTTCCCATCGTCAAAAAGTTGAGCATCCGAAAGTCCAACTTGCACTTCTGCCGCTACGCCGAACGGATCAGCTGCCATCCGTTCATGCAGATCACCATCCACCAACCGTTCAAAGATTTGAGTTACTTTTTCATTAGCCTTGCTCGACTTCATCACATCAATCAACTCTCCCACTTTCTTGATGGGTACTTTTCGGTCTGATCCCTTACGTTTTGCATCATCAAATAACTGCTGCGGTGTCATGTCCTGCAAATATTGACCGGCGCCCAGAACGTTTTTATCATCGGTAAACATGATTTCGTGACCCTTTTTAAAAGCGGCTTCCAAATCTTGTGCAGTGGGATTCTGTCGATTAAGAAGATTATTCATTTGCTGCTTCAACCGTAAGCTTGGCTTAGCCGGCAATCCTAAGCTATCAACAAATTGAGCCAATTCTCGTCGTTCTACCAGGGCGGAGGAAGGACGATACGTCTGAGCGCTATCGGCCATCTCCGTCGTCATCTTCGCGTCGCTGGTTGAACGGGGACGGAAAGACGCGATCTCCCGGGCGACCAGCTGTGCTTGTAGGGTAAATGTATCCCTATCGACATTCAGCAGCGGACTGTACTTCTGTGCGTCGACTAAAATTTTTTGCGGATCTTTTTTCTCAATCTCTGCCTGCTCACGGATCGTATCCGCGGCCCATTGTATTCTCCAGTCTGCTTCGCCATCTTCAGCCCCACGATCAATGCTGGCGATCATCATGGTCAATAGCGAATTTCGCTGTGTCGGAGTTAAGGATTGATGTTTATTGTCAAGAATATCTTTGACCGCAGCAGCTAACGCTTGCGGATTCACTCTCACTTCACGCATCTCGCCGCCGATCTTCAATTCCTGCTGGGGCGCTGTCGCGTGGACCAGATCAACAAAACCGGTAACTCCCTGACGGACTTCTTCAGGATCGTTCATATTCACTGCTCTTGTGGCCAAACTCATCATATGCTCAGATAATAGATCAATGTTACCCTGCCCGCCGGTGGCATACTCTCTGATAGCATCTGTGCCTTGACCTACTCTCTCTAGATGCGCTTCAGAAACCGTTGGGATCAGACGGGTCGACGCATTCTCGGCTAAAGTTCTGATTTCGGGAATGACTTGTTCATCATCAATAATGGATGTGAAAAATTCGGACATATCGGCCGGATTGATCGGGGCAAAACTTGCCGGCAGCTGATTTGCTCTTTGCAGTCTATCGCGTTCGCTCAAAGCGGTCACGGTGAATTGAACGACCTGATCAAATTCTACTGCGGTCATCGGCGTGGCTGCCGCTGAATTAAATGATCGGCGGACAATCGTGGCCGCGATCTGCGGTTTGCCGGCGATAATAACCTCCAGAATGTCTCGCGCCACCGGTTCGGCAAAGAAGGTCACCGGCTCTACTTTACCTTTATACCGTTTGGCTTCCGCTATCTTTGCGGTTAAATGCTCAGCGCGCGCCTGCAGATCAGGCCGGTCAGTAGCAGCGGCTTTCACTTCAGCGAATTTCCGGCTGGCTTCATCAAAACGTCTTGCCTGCAATAATTCTTTTCCTTCATTGAATAATCTCTCGGCCGGGGTTGCGGAAGAGGCTATCGGCCGTTCAACTTTTTGTCCGCGTAACTGCGCCATTAAATCGGTCAAACCACTGATATCGACTTTTTTACGACCATGGTCACCTCTATCTGCCATCTCTGTCCGCATATGCGCGTCGCCGACACTAGAAGAGCGCAATTCAAAACCTCGGTCCGAATTATACGTCATCTCAATTCCTACCAACTGCAAAGCATCTCTCATGGCATAAAATTCTCCGGTGGACATGCCGTAACGTTTGACATCCGGAGTTTCAGGCTTAGGCTTATTCAAAAATGATTCATAAGCCGTTCCTAATTCTGGGTTCAGCTCAAGTAAATCACCATACAACATTTCAACATCGTCTGCAGGGATACTGCCTATTTCAGCCATCCAAAATCCAGCGGAGACTTTAGCGCCCAGAAGATTGTCTCCTCTATAATATTGCTGAGCTATCGCCGACAATCTTTGCATAGCTGCTGTTGAAGGTTCCTCGACAAAATAAATACTTACTGCATCATGTCGATCTTGGGCAGAACCAGATTGTCCCAATTCGGGTATTTTATAAATACCGCGAACAATATTGTTCGCAAAAAGGGCGTCTAGATCATTGATGCTGTCTCGCGTTATCCGGATATTCAAGCTGCCGGTGCGGATTGGTCTGACATCTCCAACATTGCCGCGCCAAACAAAATCATTCTTCACTGCCCTGACTGGAACTGTGGTCGCACCAGCACTCAATTCCCTATATAAACTTTCAACGGCCTTAGCATCTTCTGTTCCGTATGTATCCTGCAAATTATAATTTCCTACTCTCAACTGAAGATAACGACGGTGAGTGGCTGCCACTAAAACAGTCGGCCAGCTACGCGGATTAGACGACAATTGTGTTCTTAATTCTTGAGCTGTATGTGCGACATACCGATCGTAACGAGTGTCCCCTACTTGTTGTACGAAAGCATCCACTCTTTGCGCGAATTCTTCCGGTGAGCGATCCCCCATCTCCGTCGTCATCTTCGCGTCGCTGGGACGTTGAGACTCGAGACGTGAGACACTTTGAGACAAGAGACCCGAGACTTTAGACTTGAGACTGATGTCTCGTGTCTCTTGTCTATTGTCTCTGGTCTCTGGTCTGTCCATAGCGATCTTGACCGCCTGATCGGCCGCATCAAACAAATCATCCGTCCGACTCACGCGAGACCTTTGCGCATCCAAGGCCTGCTTCTTCTCTAATATTTGCGCCCGGTCACCGCTATGAATAGCGGTAGCCAACTCTGTGGCTCTTCGTAAAACGTCAATCCGGCCGCTTGAACGGCCATGCTCTGCCTGAAAATCCCGATCGAGGTTGGCAACTTGCTGGGGCAGATGTCTTGCCTGGGCGCGAGCTCTTGGGTCATCCGCTTGATGAGCGTTATTAAAAGCCTCAACCGCATTGTCAAAAGTAGCGCTGATCCTTTGATCTAAGATCGGCGTGGATTGAGAACTGACCGCTTCTAAGATTTTTGTCATTTCTGCCATTTCATCAGCCAATGGCATCGCTGGAATTTCTCTCACATTTACATCCGCAACAGCAGCCCGGAAGTCTGAATCCAAGTCAGCCGCTGATGTTCCGGTCTTTGCCAAATATTCTGCCGGCGTAAAGACCTGGGCGCGTCTATCCTCATCATGCATACCTTTTAATAGATCCGCGGCGATCAGTGTTTCATCCTGAACGCTCGAAATTTCACCCGGGGACCCGGTGAGGCTCACGCTGGCGCGTCGCATATATTTATTAAGATCGTACTGAACCGCGATATTTCCCTGATCATCCCTGCGGTGCACCAAGTTGACTGCCTCATGCTGGATCGTTTCGGCGATCCGTTTAACTGATTCGGCTTCCATGAGGTTCGCGCGTTTTTCCTGGACCAAGAGATCATGATTTTCCGCAGCCGAACGGGTCAAAAAGATCGTATCCACGCCGTCAATATTATCCGCATGTCCGCCCATGATCCGATCGCGCAAGGTATGTTCAAACTGCGCCCGGGTGACCGGCGAGAGAGTGGGTTGTTGATCTAAAAATGTCGCCACATGCCCCAGCAGCGTATCTTCATCGGCGGTCAAGACCACCATACGGCCGCTAGAACCTGCCTGACGCATCGCATCCAGAACCGCATGTTCCTGGCTGGCTTTACTGCCCATCTTTTGGAAATCTTTGACCGCTGCTTCATAAGCCTGACGGAACGCGCCAAATTCTTGATCCGTGCTATCGATATCTTTAATATTTCTCACCCGGCCGGCTTTGGTTTCTGCGGCGGTGATATAACGATGCAGTGCCATGAGCTGATCCCCGAACGTTTTTTCATCCATCGTAAAGACACGCTGATATTCTTCGGAAGAAAGCGTCACGCGGCCCGCCTCCGGAGCTTTGCCCACGGTGGCTTGAATATGGCTGGCTAATTCCGGCGTCTCAACCGCTAAGGTCAAGATCACAGGACGAATTTTACTGCGATCCTTCACATCAAAGGTAACGTCCTGGATCCGCGCGGCGCTGGCAAAATGCTGTTGATACGGGCGTGTGATCATTTCCGGAATTGCCCGCGGGCCTTGCAGGGTCGTAATCTCCACAACAGCTTTCAGCTGTTGCAGGTTGCCTCCGTCAGCGACAAAGGCTAAATCTTTTGTCTGGTCGATCATGACCTGATCGCCGGTTTTAAATTCCATCGTGCCGATCCGGATATCCGCGGCCACCCGGTTATCCGCATCAAGCTGCACTAATTTTAGATCATTCGTTCCCGCATCATGGAAAACCAGCGCCATGCTCAAAGCAATATCCAGAGTCGCACGCGGCGCAATCGTCATCCCCATAAATTCGCGTGACTCAGAGAAAGGATTGGTAACGCTGACCAATCCGATGCTGCTATCATGCGTCGGAACCAAACCGGTTGCCTTTGAACGGGCGACCAAGAGCGCGGGGTCAATAATGGGAGATGAGACTCTAGACGCGAGACGTGAGACTTGAGATCCAAGGCTTGCAATTTGTGTTTGTCTCTCGTCTCTAGTCTCTGGTCCATAGTCTGTTCGCATCATCGCGTCACCGATGCTGCGCGGTTGGGCTTGAGCTAATCTGACGTCATTATCTTGATCCGCTTCGGATAATATCAAAGGAAGCTGGGGCGGCAAAATCGCCGGGCGCAATATCGCCGGAGGCAACAATGGTGCCGGCGTTGATCGCATTGCTGGAGTTGGAACAGACCGAACAGCGGATACCGTGGGCAAGGATGTCGGTCGTAA
>MHGP01000052.1:22613-39221 GCA_001805615.1 Omnitrophica WOR_2 bacterium RIFCSPHIGHO2_02_FULL_48_11 | reverse complement strand
CATTCGGGAGAGCTTGTTTCGGCACGGGAGAACGCGGATCAAACAAAAACATTGTCCTTAAAGAGTGCTTTGCCGATCCGAGAATTTTCTTTGGCGATGAGCCCGCAGTATAAACTTGTCGAGGAGGATTGGCAGGGGATCAAAATCAAATCCTACTATTTGCCGGGCGATGATTTTTATGCCAAGCAGGCCTTGGGTGTCGTCAAAGATGTGATGGGGTATTATACACAGCGGCTGGGGCCGTATCCCTATAAGGAATTCAGCGTGGCCCCGGTGCATCTGGGTTACGGCGGGGAACAGATGTCGAATATGATCTTTATGGATACCCGCGTGTATCAGCTGCCGAGATTTTTGGTGCGTTATTTTGATTTTCTTGTTTCGCATGAGACCGGGCATCAGTGGTTCTACAACATGGTAGGGATGGATGAATTTACCGAGATGTGGCTGGAAGAGGGAGTGAACTGTTATTTTGGTCAGGAGTATCTGGAAAATAAATACGGAAAGAACGGTACGATCCTGGAATTTCCCCGCTGGATGGAGAAATGGAAAGGAATTTTTCCGGAGCTGACCTTTAAGCGGACCCGGGATGTGCGCTATAAAATTATTTCCCGTATCAAAAGATATGATCATCCGGCGGTCGATAAGCTGTCGAGTTTTCAGGAGCCGAGCAGCATTTTTTCCGTGACGTACGGCAAGGGAACGCGGATCGTAGAGATGCTGCGCGATCAGCTGGGAGAAGAAGCGTTCGACAGAGTTTTTGCCAGGATATTGGCGGAATTTAAATTTCGCAATCTTTCTGTTGAGAACTTCATCCGTCTCTGCGAAGCAGAAAGTAAGAAAGATCTGTCAGAATTTTTTGAGCCATGGTTGTACACGGACAAAAAGTTGGATTATGCGGTTAAAGGAATGAAAGGGAGTTCTAAAAATAGTGTTGTGGTCGTCAATAAAGGGGGGATCCGTGCCCCGCTGGAGGTTGAGTTGACATCGCGGCGCGGGGAGAAATGGCGGCAACGATTGCGGGGGAGCGAAGGTGAGGAAGTGATTGAAGTCAAAGAGCCGGTGAAAAGTGTTGTGCTTGACCCGGACAAAGTTTATTTAGACATCGACCGCACCAACAACAGCTGGCCGCGCAAGATCAATGTGAAAGCGGTCCCGGTGTACTGGCCGCTGTATGATATTTCTGTTTTTCTGCCGGATGATGGGTATAATCTGGTGGCGGGGCCGGAAATTATTTCGAACGGGTTGGGCGCCAAAGTATCACTGCAAAAGCCGTATGATCAAATTTTTTATGCCGCCACCGGTTATGAATTTAATGAGCAGGTGCATATTTCCCGCGGCGGGTATCAATTGAATAATGTGCTGAATACCCAGACGGCGTTAGGTTTTGAGATCGCGAATCGTACGGATCTGGAAGATGGTTCGGAAGATCTGGTCAGCGCCAAGGCCTATGTGCGGCGGGAATTGTGGCCGGCGAAATACGGACTGACCGATGTCAACGATCACGTCAGTTTGTATTTGATCCGTAACCGCGGCCTGGATGGCGCATTGGCTTTGGGAGAGAGGGAAGACAGCCGCAACATTTCTTATCTGCGCCGGGATGAGGCGATCATCGGCACCGCGGTCCATCTGGGCCGATCCGGTCCGTACCCGGACCCTCGGGAAGGATTCAACGTCGACGGGATGGTAGAAAATTCTGGGCATTTCCTGGGAGCGACACAATATTTTTATCGGACCGCTCTGGATGCGGCGTTTTATCAGCCGCTGACCCCCCGGTCAAAGTTGGCGTATCGCGCCAAGATCGGCCTGGGTTATCCGGATAACAAAAATCTTTTTGAACTGGGCGGATGGAACGGCTTGCGCGGGTATGACCGCAAGACCAACCGCGGTTCGCATGTTCTCTTGGGCGGCGCCGAATACCGCTTCCCGCTTTTTGATAAAATTCACATGAAATTCTTCGACAACATTTTCGGTCTGGAGTCGATCGGCGGTGTTGTCTTTTTTGACGCGGGGCAGAATTGGTTCTCGAATTTTAGAAATTCGGACCTTAAAAAAGATGCCGGCGTGGGCCTGCGTTTTACCGCGAACATCGGGTCGTTCTTAGAAAAAGTGATCATTCGCGTGGATGCGGCCCAGGCGATCAATGATGCGGATGATGACACGCACTTTTGGTTCGGGATCAATCATGCGTTTTAAACCAAGTCACCAGGTCACAATGTCACACGTAGTTAAAAAGTTTTGCATGTGACCTTGTGTCTTTGTGACTTAGTGACTATTTTCATTATGCACAAAAAATCCATTCTTATCATTGTATTCATCACCCTCCTGACCTATGGAAACGTTTTACAGAACGATTTCGTCGGTGATGATGAAGTTGTCATCGTCCGGAATACTTTTTACCGGTCCTGGTCGAACCTGCCCCGGCTTTTTCAAAAAGATTACATAACTCAAAGTGACAACGCTTTACTAGCCATTGACCAAGATAATGGCTCGGGGTCGGTGGCCTACCGGCCGGTTCTTTCTTTAACCTACTTTATCGATTATGGCATCTGGCAAAAAAATCCCTTCGGCTATCACCTGACCAATTTGCTGCTGCATGCTTTTAATGCGCTGCTTGTTTATTTCTTGTTCTTTTTTCTCACAGGCCGGTGGGGAATCGCCCTTTTAGGGGCTATCCTTTTTTCCGTTCATCCTATCCAAGCGGAAGCGGTCTGTAATATCGGGTACCGGGCCGATGTATTATCGGCCTTTTTCGCTTTATTATCATTCGTGTGTTTTGTGCGGCACGACAGTCCTGCCACGGCCGGAAGGAATTTATGGTATGGTGCCTCCTTAGTATCTTTTTTTCTCGCGCTCTTCAGCAAAGAGTCGGTGATCGTGCTGCCTCTGTTGCTGCTCTGTTATGATTTTTATATTAGTAATCGGACCATAAAAAATGTCTTACAGAATTTGCTGCAGCGTTACGGGGGATATTTTGTTATTGCGGTGTTTTATGCGTATGTTTATTGTTATGTTTTCCCGAATTCGACCTTAGCCGGCGGCGGAATACTTTGGATGGATGGAAAAATATCGGCCCATCTTACTAAGATGGGCCTGATATTCTTATTTTATGTCCGGGATCTGGTGGCACCGTTTGCGGTTGTCGCTATTCCGCCATTTTATGCGCCGCCCATTGCTGCGGGGTGGGGTTATAAGATTTTTGCGGCCGTGAGTATTTTGCTTCTTATCGGCGTGTTGATCTTTAAAAAGTCGGATAAACAAAAAATCGTCCCGTTCTTGCTTTTGTGGTTCTTGATCGCTTTATTGCCGGTTAGCCAGATTGTGCCGATCGTTACTCCTATGGCGCACCGGTTTCTTTATTTGCCGTCGGTAGGGTTCTTGGCAGTGCTGGCGATAGCGATTGAGAAAATTACACTGCGCTTAACGCAGAATAAGGATATTCCCAGCCTAGGAAAGATTTTTCAAAACAGCGTAGTGGCGGTGTGCATGATTTTTACATTCGTACTCAACGCTGCCTGGAAGGGTAGTTACACGATCGCCATGCATTGGATTGATTATTATCCGAAAAATCCGCAAGGGTACTTTATCGCTGGTGTTGAATACTTAAAAGCGGGTTTTTTTAACGAGGCGAAAATTTTTTTGGAACGCAGCCTGGCCTTGGGGATGGAAGACCCGCGTTTATATCACAGCCTGGGATTGGTTTATTTAAAAGAGCCGGCCGTGGCGAAGCAGTTCTTTGCCAGAGCGGTCGAGTCCTTTCCTTTTCATGGGATCTCTTACATCGGATTGGGGAGGAGCCTGCTCTTTGAGGGGGATTATACAAAGGCCTTGCTCTATTTGAAAAAAAGTTTAGAATTGATGCCGAGTTACACGGGCTACGGATACCTGATGCAAACGTTGTTGTTCTTGAACCGGGCCGAGGAATTGCCGGAGGTTTTGCGGGAAGCGCAAAAGGTTGTGACGGATAAAGAGCAGATCGAATCATTGCAGAAGTTCATGAGTTTGCCGGAGCCGCTCAAAGAACCTATTGATATCGGCTTGTAGAAAATAGGATGCTGTTAAAATTTTATGAAAAGAGATTTCGGATTATTTTTCTTAGGAACGCTTGTTTTGTCCCGGCGAGACAAAACTTCGCTCGGATGTCCTCCGAGCTCTCCCGACTAACGTCGGGAACCATGCCCGCTCGTCGGACAAACGTCCTTTGAAAAATAATCCGAAATCTCTAAGCTATAGGGCGGGTGACGCGGGGAGACCAGCCCCCCATAGAAGATTGAGAATCATCGCCGGAGGTGTTTATGAAGAATTTTCGCGAAGAATTGTGGTTTCATACTAAAACGCGGCGGGCCTATATTAATATTTCGGACAAGGTGCAGGAGAGCATTGATAAAAGCGGCATTAAAGAGGGGCTGTGCCTGGTCAATGCCATGCATATTTCCGCAAGCGTGTATATCAATGATGATGAGGGCGGTCTGTTAAAAGATTATGACGACTGGTTAGAAAAATTGGCCCCGCATGAACCGGTTTCGCAATACCGGCATAATGATACCGGAGAAGACAATGCGGATGCGCATCTCAAACGTCAGGTGATGGGGCGCGAGGTGGTCGTGGCGGTCACCAAGGGTAAGCTGGATTTTGGTCCGTGGGAGCAGATTTTTTACGGCGAGTTCGACGGCCGCCGGGATAAAAGAGTGTTAGTTAAATTGATAGGGGAATAAGCATGTCAAAACGTCACAAAGTCACAAGGCCACAGAGTCACATGTAAAACCTTAAAACGACGTGTGACATTGTGTCTTTGTGACGTTATTAAAGGAGTTTAATATGAGCCTGCTTGTTTTAGGAACAGTAGCGCTGGACAATGTCAAAACGCCGTCCGGATTTAGGCGGGATATGCTGGGCGGATCGGCGGCGCATTTTTCCATGAGCGCCAGTTTGTTCACGAAAGTGCACTTGGTCGCCATTGTGGGCGAAGATTTTCCGAAAGAGCACATTAATTTTTTAAAGAAAAAGGGCATTGATCTGGATTCGCTCAAGATCGGAAAAGGCAAATCGTTTCGTTGGGAAGGGGAATATAAAAAAGAAGATTTTAATACAGCCTTGACGTTGGCGACCGAGCTGGGGGTTTTAATGGGATTTTCTCCGGAGATCGCGCCGCATCATCGCGCCATCCCCAATATTTTTCTCGCCAATATCGATCCGGATATTCAGCTGGGTTTGCTGGACATGCTGCATAAGCCGAAATTGATCGGATTAGACAGCATGAACCTGTGGATCAATCACAAAAGGGAATCTTTGCTGAAGCTGATGAAGCGGGTCGATCTGTTCGTTGCCAATGACGCCGAAGCCCGGGCCTTGACGCAAGAGAGCAATCTGATCCGCGCGGCCAAGAAGCTGCGCAATTTTGGGCCGAAGCTGATCGTGGTGAAAAAGGGCGAGCACGGCGTATTATTTTATAGCGATAAGGTAAAATTTTCCTTTCCGGCCTATCCGATCGAGGAAGTGGTTGATCCGACGGGTGCCGGGGATACGTTTGCGGGCGGCTTGATGGGGTATTTGACAAAAGCCAATAAAGCCGATGCCAAGACATTGAAAGAAGCCGCCTTGTACGGGACCACCCTGGCCTCATTCAACGTGCAGGCTTTCGGTATGGAAAAGACCGCCGGTCTGACCTTGGCGCAGGTGCATAAGCGGATGAAAGAATTAAAAAGTTTTATTTCCCTGTGAGGAGTGAATGAGCCTTATAGAAAAGATCGGTCTGGTGTCTTCTGTTATTCTGCCTTTGTGGAATATCCCGTTGATTGTCCGAATCATTAAACGCGGTTCTTCGAACGATATCAGCCGTTCGTGGGCGCTGGGCGTGTGGGTGTGTTTATTGCTGATGGCGCCGTCGGGTTTTACCTCGGCGGATATCGTTTGGAGGACTTTTAACGCCGTGAACCTTGTTTTATTCACGGTGGTGGTGATCATCGTCTTAAAATATCACAAAGGAAAAACCGCATGACACAGAAGCAGGGAAAAATTTTAGAACGCTGCGGCATGGTTTCGATCATCGGCCGGCCGAACGTCGGCAAGTCCACGCTTCTAAACGCCATCCTGGGGGAAAAAGTTTCCATCGTCTCGAAGGTGCCGCAGACGACCCGGAACCGTATCCGCGGGATCTACAATGATGAGCGGGGACAAATTATTTTCATTGATACGCCGGGGTTGGTGCTGGGGCGGGACAGTCTGGATAAATTATTAAAGAAGGCGTCCTTCGGGACCGTCGAAGAAGCAGACTGTATCGTCCATCTGGTGGACAGCAGCGAACCCACCGGCCTGGAAGAAAGAAATATCGTGGAGCGTTTATCTAAAGTGAAGGCCCCGGTCATCGTCGGATTGAATAAAATCGATCTGAAAGGGAAACACGTCTCCGCTTATATCGAGCTGTGGGAACACATCAAGGGCAAACCCATTCAGGAGATAAAGAATTTGATCCTGCTGCCTTTGTCAGGGGAGAGAAAAACCAATGTCGAGAAGTTGATTGATCTGCTTTTTGATTGCCTCAAAGAAGGGCCGGCGCTGTATCCCAAAGATATCGTCTGCGATATTCCGAAAAAAATCGTCATTGCCGATATTATCCGTGAAAAATTTCTCAATATTGTCCGCCAGGAAGTCCCGCACTCGTTGACCGTGGTCGTGGAGTCGATCGAGCCGCGCCGCGGGAAAGTCCTGTATATCCGCGCAGTGGTTCTGGTGGAACGCGATTCGCAAAAGGAGATCGTCATCGGAAAGGCCGGGCATGTGTTGAAAGAAGTCGGCACACTCGCCCGCCAAGAGCTGGAAGAACTGCTCGAGCGGAAAATTTTTCTGGAAACGCATGTCAAAGCGCAAAAAGACTGGCGCGATGATGTTTCTCTGCTGCAAGAATTAGGTTATGACCAGTAGCCGTGTGAAAGTCGTGACCGTTCAGCAGATCCAGGCGCTGGATGCCATCGCCATTGAGCAGTACGGCATTTCTTCTTTAGTCCTCATGGAAAATGCCGGGCGCTCTGTCGCGGATGTTGTCCGGCGGGAGATCCCGCGCCGGGGCAAGGCCGAGGTCAGTATTTTTTGCGGGATAGGTCATAACGGCGGCGACGGATTTGTGGCAGCGCGGCATCTTAGAAGTCAGGGGATCAAGCCGCATATTTTCTTGATCGGCTCTGCCGCAGAACTTAAAAAAGACGCAGCCGTCAATTATCGCATTCTACGGAACATTCCTTGTCCTGTTCAAGAAATTCAAGACATCCATCCGCAGCATTTTAAAATTCTCAAACGCTCTTCTGTGATCGTTGACGCCATCTTCGGCGTCGGCCTGAATCGTCCGCTGCAAGACCCTTTTCGCACGATCATCGAACAATTAAATTCTCTTAAGAAAAAAGTCATTGCCGTGGATATCCCCTCGGGGCTGGACGGGACAACCGGCAGAATATGGGGAGCGTGCGTGAACGCGGCGGTCACGGTGACTTTTAGCTTTCCCAAAAAAGGTTTTTACATTCAGGCCGGGCCGCAGCATACTGGTAAAATTGTTGTGGCAGATATCGGGATACCGAAGAAAGTGATAACGTCACAATGTCACATATCACAACGTCACATGTAAAAGCTTGTAACGACTTGTGACCGTGTGACGCTGTGACTTTGTGACTAAAGCATATGGCTGTTACTAACAATAACATCGATCAAGTGGTCGCCATCTTAAAGGAAGACTTAAAAGATCTTCCTGATCCGTCGGTCACGCTCGTCGGTAAAAAGTGGAAAAGTCCTTTTTTGGTTTTGATTTCCTGCATCTTGAGCCTGCGCACGAAAGACGAGACCACCTTGCCGGCCTCGGAACGCCTCTTTAAGCTTGCCAGTACGCCGGATCAAATGTGTCATTTAACGCCGCGGCAGATTGAAAAAGCGATCTACCCGGTCGGTTTTTACCGCACGAAAGCAAAAAACATTTTAGGAATATGCAAAGATTTATTGGAGCGCTACAATGGACAGGTTCCGGATGATTTGGATACGCTGCTGCAATTCAAAGGGGTGGGGCGGAAAACCGCCAACCTGGTCTTGACCGAAGGATTTGGAAAATTAGGCGTGTGTGTGGATACGCATGTGCACCGGATCTCCAACCGGTTGGGGTATGTCAAAACACAAACGCCGGAAGAGACCGAGTGGGCCCTGCGCAAGCAATTGCCTGAAAAATATTGGATGGAATACAATGCCCTCTTGGTCACCTGGGGGCAGAATGTTTGTAAACCCATTTCGCCGTTTTGTTCACGGTGCCGCCTTAAACCTTGGTGCGCCCGTAAAGGGGTCACGTCAAGCCGCTAAAATATGGACACAAAATTTTTTCTATATTTCTCCGAGATATTAGGCAAGGTCGTGCGCGATCATCAGAATCGCCGCATCGGCTATCTTTGCGACATCGCCATGAAGGTCAACGGAGAAATTTATCCCAAGGCGTCCTCGTTGATCATCAAGCGCGGCATTTTCCGTCGGCGTTTCAGCCAGGTCGACTGGGAACAGGTGAGCGATATCGGGGATTTTATCAAATTAAAGACCGCCATTCATCAGATCGCGTATCAAAAACAGCGTCCGAAATATGATTTTAATCTGTGTCTCGATATCCTGGACCAGCAGATCGTCGACATCGACAACCGCAAGGTCGTGCGGGTGAATGATGTCCATATGCTGCGGGTGGACAATCATCTGTATCTGGCGCACGTGGACGTGGGGACGCGCGGGCTGGTCCGCCGTCTGGGCTGGACCAAATGGGTGGATGCGATCGTCCGGATCTTTTCGCCGCATTCGGCCTTTTTAAGCCAAGAAGATTTTATTTCCTGGAAAAATACCCAGGTCTTGAATCTGGGACGGGTGAAGAATGTTTTGCGCTTGGATGTCGCGCGGCAGAGGCTGGCGCAGATCCCCGCCATCGACTTGGCCGACATCATGAAGGATCTGGATAAGTTCGAAAAGGTCCATTTATTCCAATCCCTCGATGCGGCGCTGCAGCAAAAAGTTTTTGCGGACCTTTCCAACTCCCTGCAGACGGAATTGATCGAACAGCTGGACGTGAAAGAGGCGGTCACCCTGCTGGAGAATATTCCGTCCGACGAAGCGGCCGACCTTTTGCTGCGCCTGCCGAAACGCCGGACCAAACAATTGATGAAATTGGTCGGGACAAAAACTTCCAAGAAATTAAGCAAGCTGTTGGGTTTTTCCAAGAATTCCGCCGGCGGTTTGATGACGACGGAATATTTGTCCTTGCCGCACAATGCGCTGGTCAAAGACGCCCTGCAGAAGATCAAAGAGAACACGCAGCTCGCGGGGAACGTTTATAACATTTATATCATCGATGAACAGAATCATTTGCTGGGGATCGCCGCGTTGCGGAATTTTATCAATGCCGATCCGGAAACGCCTTTGCTTTCGACCTGCGTCCCGCATAAGATCTTTGTGCGGACCAGCGACGGCGTTGAGCAGGTGGCGGTCCTTTTGGAAAAATATAAATTTTCCGTGATCCCGGTCTTGAATGAAGAAGATATCCTGCAGGGTGTCATTACCGGCGATGATGTTATGGAAGAGCTCATCTCGCTGGCGTGGAGCAAATATAAGGAAAAATTATAAGGATCAACAATGTCTTGGCGTGATCAAAAATTTGTAAGAAATATTTTCATCTTCCTGGCGGTGATGGGGCCGGGGATCATAACCGCCAGCGTCGGCAATAATTCGGCGGGGATCGCGACGTATTCACTCGCTGGAGCGCATTTCGGGTACAGCCTCGTGTGGTCGTTTATTCCAATGACGCTGGCCTTGATCGTGGCGCAGGAGATGTCGGCCAGGATGGCCGTGGCGACGGGGAAAGGGCTGGCGGACCTGATCCGGGAAAATTTCGGCGTCAAGTTCACTTTTTATCTGATGCTTCTTTTATTCATCGTGAACTTGATTTGTCTTATGGCGGAATTCTCCGGTCTGGCGGCGAGCCTGGAGATATTTCATATCAACAAATATATCTCGGTGCCTATCGCGGCGCTTCTGGTCTGGCTGCTTGTTGTCAAAGGAAGCTATAAATTGGTGGAGCGGATTTTTTTGATCATTTCGTTTTTTTATCTTTCTTACATCATCTCCGGATTTATCTCTCACCCTGATTGGAAGAGCGCGTTTCATCAAATGGTGGCGCCGGAATTCAATCTGAATCTTGAGTCGACGGTCATGATCGTCGGGATGATCGGGACGACCATCACTCCCTGGATGCAATTTTATCTGCAATCAACGATTGTCGAGAAAAAAATAAGCGCCGATGAATACAAACATGTCCGGCTGGATGTGATCGTGGGGTGCGTGGTGGCGTGTATCGTGGCGTTTTTTATTGTGGTCGCCTGCGCTGCGACGTTATTTAAAGCCGGTGTGCGCGTTGAAACGGTCAAAGACGCCGCGTTGGCCTTGAAACCTTTGGCCGGAGAATATGCCAGCTGGCTTTTCGCATTCGGATTGTTTAACGCGGCCATCTTTGCGGTCTCGATCCTGCCGTTGTCGACGGCGTATTGCATCTGTGAAGGGATGGGGTGGGAGGAAGGCATTGATAAAAATTTGCATGAGGCGCCGCAATTCTTCGGGCTTTTCACGGCGATGATCGTGATCGCCGCCGGCGTTGTGCTGCTGCCGAACTTTCCGCTGCTTAAGATGATGTATTTTTCACAGGTCGGGAACGGCATTGTCCTGCCGCTCATTCTGATTTTTATGTATTGGCTGGTCAATAATCCGGATATTATGGGAGAATTTGTCAACAGCCGGACTTTTAATGTGGTGACGCTCCTTACGATCTGTATCATGATCGGGTTGACGGCGATGATGCTGGTTTTTGCGCTGCTGGGTTTTGGTTAAATATGGGAAAAGCATTGACAACGACTGCCGTATATGATAAAAAAAATTAGGATAAAGGAAAGATTTTAATAATTTTTTTCACCATTAATTCATTTTTTGAAAATCATTGAGGAGATTTAAGGAATTGAAATAAAAAGTCAGTGGAAGGGACCTTAAGCAGCGCCAAGGTCTCTTTTTTTTGGAGAAAAATGGGCAAAAAAATAGGCATCACATATAATCTCAAGACCGATATTCAATTATCCGCGGAGGACCCGGCAGATCTCAACGCGGAGTTCGATTCGGAAGAAACGCTGAATTTTATCATCGCCGCGTTGGAATCGGGCGGACACCGTGTGAAAAAAATAGGCCATGTCTATAATCTTATCAAGCACATCGAAGACCTGGATGTCGACATTGTTTTTAATATCGCGGAAGGATTTAAAGGCCGCAACCGCGAAGCGCAGGTCCCGTTGTTGCTGGAATTATTCGGCGTTCCCTATGTCGGTTCCGACGCACTCACCTTAGGGCTTACCTTAGACAAGATCGTCGCAAAAAAATGTTTTATCGCCGACGGTCTGCCGACGGCCCCGTATTTTTGCGCCGAAAATGCAAAAGATTTGAAAAAATTAAATACGATCGGTTATCCGCTCATCGTGAAGCCGCGGTATGAAGGCACTTCCAAAGGCCTTTCGCCTCAGTCCCGCGTGGAGAACCTGGAACAACTCACGCGGCAGGTCGAATTGATTACCCAGAAATATAAGCAGGCGGCGCTAGTCGAGAAATTTATCCGCGGAACAGAGTTCACCGTTCCGGTCATGGGGAATGAAAATCCGCAAGCCATGCCGGTGTCGCAGGTGAAGATTGACGGAAAATTAGATTTAGGAAATAATTTTTTTACCTTTGAACTGGTGCTGGCCAAAGACGACAGCCTGCAATACGCCTGCCCGGCGCCTATTCCTCCTGCCTTGACCAAAAAATTGCAAGCGATCGCCGTCCTGGCTTATAAAAGTGTGGACTGCCGGGACTTCGGCCGCGTTGATTTTCGTGTGGATGAACAGGGGAACCTTTATATCTTGGAAATTAATCCGTTGCCGTCGTTAGCGAAGTTGGATGTTTTTAACTTGTTTCCGCAGACGATCGGCTCAACGTATGAGAAGACGGTTAATCAAATTTTGAATATCGCACTGGAGCGATATGGTTTGGATCAGCATCAGAAGGTAGCACACTCGAAAATCAATGCTGCTTCCCATGCGGGCATTCCGACGGGAAGATAGTCCCGCCTTGATCGGTAAAGGCGAGGCAGGCCCGCCTGCCGGCGAGGCAGGTAAGGAGGAAATATAAATGAATCCAGCTGAGATTGCCACAAAAGAAGAACAAGCGGTTGAGAATGCAGCCCAGCCGATCGTCAAACCGACGCCCAAAGAAAACCGAGTGATCAATTTTTTTAATTCCACACCGCTCGATTGGGAAGATTGGCGTTGGCAGTTGCGCAACCGCATTCGCACCAAGGATGTTCTCTCCAAACTTATCAATCTCACGCCGGAAGAAGAAAAAGGCATTGATGGCGCCGGTACTAAGTTGACCATGTCGATTCCTCCGTATTTTGCCAGCTTGATCGATCCGGAAGATCCGCAATGCCCGATCCGTCTGCAATCGGTCCCGCAGGCCTTTGAATTGGAAACATCTCCCGAAGAAATGGCCGACCCGTGCGGTGAGGACAAAAATTCTCCCGTGCACGGATTGGTGCACCGCTACCCGGACCGTGTCTTGTTTTTGGTCAACGAAATGTGCGCGATGTATTGCCGTTATTGCACGCGTTCGCGCATGGTCGGCGACGGTAACCGCACCCTCAGCACCGCGACGTATAAGGCCGCACTGGATTATATCCGTTCGAATAAAAAGATCCGCGACGTTTTGATCTCCGGCGGGGATCCTTTGACCTTAAGCGATAATACCTTAGAATTCCTTATTAAAAGTTTAAAAGAGATTCCGCATGTGGAATTTGTGCGCATCGGCACCAGAATTCCGGTGACGCTGCCGCAGCGCGTGACGCTGGACCTGGTGCGGATGCTCAAGAAATACAGCCCGATCTGGATGAGCATTCACTTCAATCACCCCAAAGAGATCACCAAGCGCGTCAAATTTGCCTGCGATCTTCTGGCGGACAGCGGTATCCCGATGGGCAGTCAGACGGTCCTTTTAAAAGGGATCAATGATAAGCCGGCGGTGATGAAAAAATTGATGCATGAACTTCTTAAGATCCGCGTGCGGCCTTATTATATTTACCAGTGCGATCCGATCCTCGGTTCTAAGCATTTCCGGACCTCGGTTGCCACCGGCATTAATATAATAGAGAAGCTGCGCGGCCATACGACCGGCTATGCCGTTCCTACGTATGTGATCGACGGCCCGGGCGGCGGCGGAAAGATTCCCATCATGCCTGATTACATTCTCAGCAAGGGTGACGGAAAATATACCCTGCGCAATTTTGCCGGCAAAGAATACACCTACTACGACCCCGAAATTTAAAGTCTTCGGCCTTTCCTAGGGTTATTCGGTTTCTTCCTCGAAGAAAGTGTTTTTGTTTCCCGTTGATGCGGGATAACTTTACCCGTTGGGGCGGCGGCTGCCGGCGGTTCTTTATCCTTTACAAATTTTTAAAGTATATTATACTATTCGAACAGTTTTGGGATTTAGAGATAATAAAAATAACGAATAAGGCGGTGATTGTTCATGGTGGAAGTCAAAATCAGTGATAAACTTGATTTTGAAAAGGCTTTACGCATTTTCAAAAAGCAATGTCAAAAAGATGGTTTTCTCGTCGAGTTGAAAGAAAGACGATATTATTCGAAACCTTCTGAACGCAAAAGAAAAAAATAGCTGTTAATTGAAAGCACGGGGTTATGCGACAGGGTAATCTCGTGCTTTCTTTGTTATATTCCTCTCCGCAGTTGGGTCCGTAGGAGAAGTCCGATGGCAAAATCACAAAAAAAAGTCGCAATCTTAGTTGAGGAGTCTTACCAGATCCTGGAGGTGTGGTATCCCTTGCTGCGTCTGCGGGAAGCGGGTATCGACGTGAAAGTGATCGGCACCGGCACGAAGGATGTTTATCCCAGCAAGGAAGGATATCCGGTCAAGGTGGATGCCGCCATCGATCAAGTCAAACCCACGGACTTTGACGGGGTGATCATTCCCGGCGGCTGGGCCCCGGATTTTTTGCGCCGGCATGAAGCGATCGTCAATTTTGTTAAAAGGCTTTATACGGATGGGCGGGTCGTCGCCTCGATCTGCCACGGCGGATGGGTTTTGGTGTCAGCGGGGATTTTGAAAGGCCGCACGGCAACGTGTTTTTTTGCTATCAAAGATGATCTGATCGCCGCCGGCGCAAAATATGTCGACCGGGACGTTGTAGTGGACGGCAATCTCATCACTTCCCGCAAGCCGGAAGATCTGCCGAAATTTGTGGTAGAGATCATTAAACAATTGAAATAAGATGGAAACCCCGCGGCCGCTACGCGTCCTGGGGTAAACTCGTGTAGCGGCTTATGTTCGCTCACGCTCCATAAGTCGCACATTCGTTTATGATAAAAATAAAAAAAGCCCTCATCAGTGTTTCCGATAAAACAGGTCTCCTGGAATTCGCCCGGGCTTTGCAGGCCCGCGGCATTGCGATCCTTTCGACCGGCGGTACTGCCCGGTTTTTAAAAAGCAATAATATCCTCGTGCGGGAAGTCAGCGACTACACCGGTTTTCCCGAGATCCTCGACGGCCGGGTCAAGACACTGCATCCTTTTATTCACGCGGGGCTTTTGGCGCTGCGCGATAAAGCTGAACACATGAAAGAATTGGAACGGTTGAAGATCGAGACGATCGATATGGTCGTGATCAATCTTTATCCTTTTGAAAAAGTCGCCAAGAAGAAAAATGTTTCGCTGGAAGAGGCGATCGAGAATATCGATGTGGGTGGCCCCACCATGATCCGGGCGGCGGCCAAGAATTATAAAAGTGTCGCGGTCGTTTCCAATCCGGAAAAATATAAAGATATTTTGAAAGAACTAGAAGTCAACAGCGGTATCCTCTCTGACGCTGTTTTGTTCAAATTATCCGTTGAGGCCTTTGCCCATACCGCGCAGTACGACAGCGTCATTTATCATTTTCTTAATCATTGTTTGAGCGGCGAAGATTTTTCGAAATTTCCCAAGGACATGGCCCTGCGTTTTGTCAAAGTGCAGGATTTGCGCTACGGCGAGAATCCGCACCAGGCCGCGGCTTTTTATAAAGACCCCGAGGCTGCTGCGGGTCTTTTTGATATGAAGCAGCTGCACGGCAAGGAATTGTCTTTCAATAATTTGTTGGATCTCAATGCGGCGGTGGATTTTGTCAAAGATTTTGCCCGTCCGGCGGCCGTGGTTATCAAGCACAATAATCCGACGGGTATCGCCGAGGATGAAGCGCTCGCTACCGCGTATACGCAGGCCTGGAAGTGCGATCCTTTGTCGGCGTTCGGCGGGATTATCGGCTTTAACCGCACCGTGAATTCCGCAACAGCCAAGGCCATCACCAAAAGCGGTTTTATGGAATGCATCATTGCTCCTGGTTATGATAAAGGGGCTTTCCAGATCCTTTCGCAGAAAAAAAATATCCGGCTCATGCAGCTGGACTTGGGGAATTTAGCCGGTGAAACACAGGATTTTAAAAAAGTTTTTGGAGGCCTTCTCCTGCAGGACAAAGACACCAAGCCGGTCAACCGCGCGGAATGGAAAATGGTAACAAAAATCCAGCCGACCAAAGCCCAGATGGATTCTTTGGAATTCGGCTGGAAGGCGATCCGCAATATTAAATCGAACGCGGTTATTCTGGTCAAAGGATGCAAAACCGTCGGTATCGGCTGCGGCCAGACCAGCCGGGTGGACAGCGCCGCCGCCGCGATCCGCAAGGCCGGCAAAAATGCCAAGGGCGCATTTTTGGTGTCCGATGCGTTTCTTCCCAAGATCGACACCGTGACCGTCGCCGCCAAGGCAGGGATCAAGGCGATCATCCAAACCGGCGGCTCTATTGAAGATGCGAACGTGATCAAGGCCGCTGATAAAGCCAAAGTCGCCATGATCATGACCGGCACGCGGCATTTCAAACACTAATCATTCATGTCCTTCCACGAAGCCCAGCAGTATTTGAATTCGTTTATTAATTTTGAAAATCACCTGAACTTTGCCGCCGACGCGCAGTTTGATCTCAAGCGCGTGATAATTCTTTTGGAGGCGTTGGGATCGCCGCAGCGCGAACTCCGCGTGCTGCATGTGGCGGGAACCAACGGCAAAGGATCGGTGTGTGCCTTTGCCGCATCCATGCTGCAGGCCGCCGGCTATACGGTAGGGTTGTACACCTCGCCTCATCTGGAAAATTTTCGGGAACGCATTCAAATTTTTCATCCGGCGCGCGGCCGGCAAAACAAAAAAATATCCGGCCGCCTTATCAGCGAAAAAGATTTTTCTCAGGTTCTGGAAGAAATGAAACCGCAGGTCGAGCGCATCCGCCGGCGCAAAGCTCTGGCGCCGCTGACTTTTTTTGAAGTTTCCACGGTTTTAGCTTTGTATTATTTTTATCAAAAAAAGGTCGACTGGGTCGTTCTGGAAACAGGGCTCGGCGGCCGGTTGGATGCCACGAACGCGGTCGAGGCGCTGGTCTGCGGCATCACCTCTGTCAGCCTGGAACACACCCGGCAGCTCGGCGATACGCTGGCGAAGATCG
>MHGP01000052.1:0-22597 GCA_001805615.1 Omnitrophica WOR_2 bacterium RIFCSPHIGHO2_02_FULL_48_11 | reverse complement strand
CCGCAGGCGATGCAGGTCATGGAGAACCGTTGCCGGCAATTTGCCATTCAGCCTGCGGTGATCGGGCGCAGCGTGCGATACCGTATCCTTTCGCAATCATTGAAGGAATTAAAATTCTCTGTCACAACACCGCAGCGCAAGTATCTCGACTTGGTCAGTGGTCTGCTGGGCGAGCACCAGGCGATGAATGCCGCTCTGGCGATCGCCATGGTTGAATCGTTGCAAGGCCAAGGGCTGCAGATCAGTAGCGCGGCCGTCCGTCAGGGGGTCCGTTGTGCTGTTTGGCCGGGACGTTTTGAGGTCGTTCAAAAACATCCTTACATTGTTTTGGACGGCGCGCATAACCCTGCGGCCGTGCACGTTTTGGTCAAAACGGTGCAAAATATTTTTCCTCGACGAAAAATCATTTTGGTTCTAGGATTATCCAGGGATAAGGATCAGCCGGCGATAGCAAAAATTTTGCGTTCGGCGGCACAGGAAATTATTTTAACCAAAGCGCGCCATGTGCGGGCCGCTGTCCTGGATGAGAAAGAGTGGGCCCGATTTTTCCCTGTTTCCAATATCCGGCGCGCGAAGAGCGTGAAAGCCGCGCTGCAGCAGGCAAAAAAAATAGCCCGCAAAGATGAGGTGATCCTCGTCACCGGATCATTGTTTGTGGTGGGTGAGGCACGAGCGATATGTACCAATTAAAAAGTTTAGAAGATACCATTGTGGCCATTGCGACGGCGGTGGGTTCCGGCGGCATTGGGATCGTGCGTTTGAGCGGCCGGCAGGCCGTCGGTATCGCCGATCAGCTATTTATTTCCCGTAAAAATAAAAAACCGGCGGAATTCGCGAATTACACGGCGCATTACGGCTGGATCGTAAAAAATTTGCGCGCCGGAGCGGATATCAGCGAGTTGCAGGAAGAGATCGTTGATGAGGTCCTGCTGACGGTCATGCGCGCGCCGAAAAGTTATACGCGGGAAGATGTGGTGGAGATCAGCTGTCACGGCGGCGTGGTTGCCTTGCGGACGATCTTGCATTTGGCTTTGGACTGTGGGGCGCGGCTCGCCGAGCCGGGAGAATTTACCAAACGCGCGTTCTTAAACGGCCGCATTGATTTGACCCAGGCCGAAGCGGTGCTGGATATTATCCAGTCGAAGACCGAGACATTTTTACGGGTCAGCACGCATCAGCTCAAAGGCGAACTTTTTTGCGAGCTGGAATTGATCCGCGAAGATTTGTTGAATGTTTATACCGAGATCGAGGCGATCATTAATTTTCCCGAAGATGATCTTGATACCCGGGGACGGGAAGTCTTGCGGGAGCGCCTTGCGGCGGCTAAAAAACGTGTCGATCAGCTTTTGCATACTGCCGACCAGGGAAAAATTTTAAAAGACGGCATCAAGATCGTCCTGTGCGGAAAACCGAATGTGGGAAAATCCTCGCTCTTGAATGTCCTGCTGCGGCAACCGCGGGCGATCGTCAGCGACATTGCCGGTACGACCCGTGACACCATCGAAGAAACCGCCCAGATCCGCGGGATCCCTTTCCAACTCGTCGATACAGCCGGTATTTTAGAACCGCGCGACTTGATCGAGGAAGAAGCGATCAAACGCAGCCGCCTGTCTATCAACAGCGCCGACCTGGTCGTGCTGCTTTTGGACGGGAGCCATAAAATTTCGCAAGAGGATGAACAGCTGATCGAGCGCATCCGTCATCAAAACGTTTTAGTGGCGGTCAATAAAAGTGACCTGCCTTATAAGATCGAAGAAGACAAGATCCAAAAAATTTTAAAGCATAAACCGCTCCTCAAGATCTCCGCGCTTCACAAAGCCGGCATCGCCGAGCTCGAGCAGGCCATCGTCGAGCATGTCTGGCATGGGAAGATCGAAGCGCCGACGGGCCTTATCGTCAGCAACGTGCGCCATATTCATTCGCTCAAGGAATGCAGCAAAAGTTTGGACAAGGCCTTAGAAATTTTTTCGGAAGAGATATCGTGGGAGTTTATTTCGGAAGAGACCAAATCCGCCGTCAATGCGTTGGACAGCGTGACGGGCCGCAATATTGATCACGATCTATTGGATAAAATTTTTGCGCAGTTTTGTATCGGAAAATGAATCGCCCGGCGGCGGGGTGGTTCTTTAGTGGGCTTTAAGGGTGTAGACCATCTCGCTGAGCTTGGTAAATTTCTGCATCAGCTTCTCGTCATTCAAGACCTGCTGAATCTTCGGATTTGCCATCAACCCCAAGACATCTTTCTTGTTCATTTGCTCCAGGGTCGTTTTATCATTTAGGACCGCTTCAATCATGGGGTCCTTCATAAACCCTTGGTATTCTGCCGATTCCCGGATCGGCTCGAACCATCCCGGATGATTTAAGGCATTGAGCGATTCTTTGGCCTGCATGAGGACGGGGGTCGGGGTGATCAAGAGGGCATCGGTATAAAAATAAGTCCGGGAATTGCGGATGCTTTCTTTTAAATTCTCGCCGAACAGGGTGTTGGGCAGCAGGGTTATCAAAACCATTCCCAGCGTTAAAATGATCCCCTTCCAGAATAAACTCGCCCACCCCCCCAAGGCACGGCTTCCCCAGAAGATGAAGGCTTGCTCTTCCGGGCTTAATTTTTGACGGGCGATAATGAGGGTCACCGAGGCGATGACCGTCAAGACGAGGGAACCGATCGTGACGATCAGGAAGGCCTTGATAATGTTGTTGCTTAGATCAAAGCTGAAAATCGCGATGATGCTGCAAATCGTAAAGGATAGAATAGGGATAAAACTGCGGACAAAACCTTTGCGCATCCCGTCAAAAGTAAAGAGAGCCAGCAGGACCAAGACAATGTAGTCGATCAAAGTCATGGGCTATTTTAACATAAGATTCGCGCGGAGATAATCTTTTAGATATTTTTTAGCGGGACAATTGGCCGGCGAACCATTCGTCATGCAGTTTTTTGGCGTCCAGGATATAAGCGTAGCCTTTTTGGCGGTCTGCGGCGCTGACCTGTCCCAAAATCAGGTCGCGGTAGGCGCAGATCTCTTCTTCCATATTCCAGATCCGGCTGGTGGCCACGGTCGGAAAAGCAGCCACCACATATTTTTGGAGTTGTCCGGACAAAAACAATTCCGTCAAATACGGATCCTCGGCAAAATTGTCATAACGGCATTCGACATAAATGGTCTTGCCGGTGATCGGGGGGATGAGGATATAACCTTCGCTGGCTTCCGCGATGTGGTGAATGCCGTAAAATTTGATCTTGTTTTTGTATTTAGGATTGTTAAGAAACTGCATAATGTTTTTATTAAGCGGGTGATTGTAGTACGCGTGGAGCTGGCGGATGTCTTTTTGCCGGCACCAATTGTAAATGTGCGTGGTGACGGTCCGTGACGGATAAATGTCCTTAAGAAAGACGGTGAGGTTAAAGATCACATGTGTTGTCAGGATAAGGATGATGCCGATGCGCCATATTTTTTTTTCAGACGGTGCGCTGAGGCGGTGTTTGATTTCATAAAGGGAAAAGCTGACCAGGCCTAGAATTCCGACGACCCAAGGAAAATAATTGCGGCCGAACTGCACGACTTTGATAATTTCCACGAGGCAAGGTGTCGAGATACTTAAGGCCAGGATGAGGAATAAATGTTTTTTTTGCAGCGCGATTTTGAAAAGATAGGCCGCGCTCATCCAGTACAGGGAAAAGAGGACCGGCATGATGAGGAAAAAATATTTGATGATCCAGATCCAGCCGGCCCCGCGAAAATCCGGCGACGCCGGGAAAAAACGTTCCAGATAAATGTGATAGATCGCGAAGTTGTTGCCGTGCTGGCTGAAGTTGATGAACCGCATATACTCCCGCATGCTCTGCAGTGGATCCGGAAATGTGAAAAATAAAAAGGCCAAAATAAAACCGCTTAAGATAAAGAGCGCGTGCATGGCGATCTTTATAAAATTTTTTTGTTTCTGCAGGGCAGGCCATTCGTGGTAGAGCAACAGTCCCAGATAGTAGGGAAAATACAAAGGCGAGGTGGGAGAAGAGAACAGCATGGTCCCTAAAAAAATTCCGGAAAAAACATAATAGATCCGTCGATGGGTCGCATGTAAAAGAAAAAATCCGGCGAGCAGAAAGTTCATCAGCGACAACGGCTGGTGCGCCCCCAAGAGAACATAAATATAAGGCCAGAAGGAAAAGAAAAATAAAAGATACGCGATGAACCCGGTCTCGGCGTCCAGGATCTTGCTGGTGATCAGATAAATCAGGATCGCGGAACCCCCAACGGCGATAATCAATAACAGGACGTTGGGATACAGGCTGAGGGGATCATGGAGAAGCTTTTGCATGAGGGCGATCCCCAGGATCAGTGCCTCCTTGCCGTGCATGTTGATCCTCAGGATGCCGGGCAGGGGGAGCCGGTGGATGTCCGAAATGTGGTTCAGTTGAAATAATTTTGCCGCGGTAGGGACGTAAGGGTTTTGTGAATCGCTGGGCCAGTAGTTGATGTAATACGTTGCCGCCGCCAGCGCGCCGCACAACAAGAAAGTCAACACAACAGCGAAAAGCAGAAAATGTCGACGATCTTTTTTGATCACATCCCCCTATAAAATTATTCTATTGAAGATCTTGCCGAACTTTTTTTGATGCTTTGATAGTCGGAGGCTGTATCTTGTTTCTTTTCTTTGCCGGTGGCGATATTGAAGATCATAAAAGGCAAATAGAATAATCCAAAACAGAAAATAATAAGAAACGGGGTGGCGAGGGCGATCTTCAGTGACGGCGGGAGTTGAAACGGGGCCTTTTTATTCTTTTTTTGTTGGGCGAGATATTCTTCCAGACTGATTTTTTCTTTTTTCTTTGAGTCGGCCATGACTAAAACTCCTTTCTTAATTTCAGCAAGTCAAGTATAACATTCACCCGGGCTTTTATCAATATGCCATGCACGGAATTTTTTACCTATTTTTCGTCTCATTTAATAGGCCTTGACATAAGCGCACGACTTGATACTCTAAATCACAAAAAATATTGTTGCTTATTTTCCGGCAGGCATTAGAATACTATTGAAAGGTTAAAATTGAGTCATGGATAAAAAATCAGAAAAACGTCGCGCGAAACGCCTGGATTGTAAGGTCCCGGTGGATGCCAAGCAGGGTACGGCATTTGCGACTACCCAAACCATCGATATCAGCCGCGGCGGCTTAGGATTTTTATCGCAAAAACCTATTGTGGCCAATCAAAGGATCGCTGTTCAGTTGGAATTATCCCCGGATGAGGATCCGATTGTGGTCTCGGGGAGGGTGCAATGGGTGCAGAAGTTGTTGCGCTCCAAGCTGTTTCGATTCGGCATAAAATTTGAGCAAGTGGTTGACGGTTCCAAAAACCGTTTGACCAAGTTTCTTAAGGCATAAACTGCACAAGTCTTCGGCCACGGAGAAAGGTCCCCCATGGATGTCCTGCAAGATAAACGCTTATTTGAACGCTTCAGTGCCCGTTTTCCGGTTAAATTCAAGGATAGCCGGGATGATTACGGCACCAATGTTTTTTTAAGGGATGCCTCGGCGCAAGGGGTCAAGCTCCTGACCAGGGAAAAGTTTTTTCTTAATGATCGCGTGACCCTGGATATCAAACTTCCTGACGGGACAGATCCTTTGATCCTGAACGGCCAAATTGTCTGGGTCAGGCCGATCGAACCCAATCTGCTGTGGGATATCGGGATCAAATTCCCCAAGATCGATTTGATGAAGATTCACCGGCTTTATAAATTTAATGAGCCGAGCTAATTTCCTGCCGGTTTTTCTCGGGTTGATCCTGCCGTAATCATTGTTTAAGTCCAGTATTTCTATTACTTATAATATTAGAAAAGCGCATTTTGACATTCTTATAAGTCAATGATATACTTTAAACTCATTATTTGAGATAAACATTGATTTCCCAATAAGTTTTGAGCCTAAAATAATTTTGGTTTTCGGCAGGTAATGGAGAACAATTATGAGACGCGGATTGTTATTTGTTGTGTTGGGGTATATTCTTTTATTTAGCTCACCGGTTTTTGCTCAGGTCAATCTTCTTACCAATCCTAATTTCGAAAATGGCATCAACAGTTGGACAATATTCGGTCCCAATTGGCAGCCGCAGAGTACGGTTGTCAAAGAAGGGGCCCTTTCTGCTTTAAACACGATCGGCACAATTCCCACCCTGGATTACTTTGCCAGCCTTTCTCAGGAAGTCACTTTGGCCCCGAGCCAGCAGGTATATGCGACGGTTCAACTGAAAACAAATATCAATGTGCGGGCCAATGCCCGGGCCGGGCTTTTGCTGCAGTTTATGAACAGCGCTAATGCCGTGCTTGCTTCGGTACAGGATGAAGACGGCGGCCTCGCCGACTGGCGGCAGCTTTATGTTACGGCGCAAGCGCCGGCGGGTACGGTCAAGGTGAAATACAGTGTTTTTGTTTTTGCTCCGCAGAGTGAATCGCAGACGGGCGGCATTGCCGTGGGAGGTCAGACGTATTTTGATGAAGCTGTTTTGACGACAGCGGTTATCGCTCCGCCGCAAGTTCCCGCCTTTTTGAGCAATCCGGGTTTTGAGAACGGTTTTGCCAATAACTGGAAAAGGGTGTTGATCCCGTCCTGGATCGTGGATGATCAAAATTTTACGCAAGGCAGTTTTTCCGTTAAAAGCACGATCGATTTGAATTTAACTCCCGGCCAGGATTTTTTCAGCGGCGCCTCGCAGGACCTGCGGTACCTGAGCGGTCCGGTCTTTGCCTCCGCGCAGGCGAGAACTCTGATCAATCCTGCTTCGACGGGATTAGCCGAATTAAAACTGGAATTTTACGACCGATTCAATCCTGCCCCGACGGTGCAGCCGCTCGGGTCAGCCAGCCGGACCTTAAGAGGGAACAACGGCTGGGGAAGGATCGTCATCGACGGAACCGGCAGCGGCGTCACTCCGCCGGTCGGGACCGTGATGGTCCGGGTGCTTGTTTTAACCTATGCCGCGCAGGGGAACACGGCGGCTAACGGGGGAATCGCCAATTTTGATGAAGTGACGCTTTCTTATGCACCGCTTCCGCCGAATAACCGCATGGATGTTTTAAACCGCGGTTTTGAAAATGGTTTGAACAGCTGGTCGGAGCAATTCGGATTTCCGGCGACAACGAGTCCGACAGCGCATGGGGGAAGTTTATCCGCCAAGAAAACCGTTGGCGTGCTTCAACCTGCCCAAGATTATTACAGCCAGTTGTTCCAAGATATTTATTATAACGCGCAAGGGACCCCGTGGCCCGTCGGAACATTTGTGTATGCCAGCGCGTTCGTAAAATCCAATTTCAGTCCTTTAACAAAAAATATCGCCGGATTGCAATTTGAATTCATCGATGCGCAAGGCAACGTGATCCGCAATGCAGCCAATCAACCGATCGTCGTGCTCGACCGTATCGGCGGGCAGACCAACTGGGATTATAAATATTTGCGCGCCCAGACACCGGCCAACACCGTGCGGGTCCGCGTCAGCGGGATGGAATTTGCCCGGCGACAGGATGCGCCGCTGGCGGGCGATGCCTGGTACGATGATTTTGTTTTTTCTAAAACAACGCCGCTGCCTCTGCCGGCCCAGCGTTTGCAGACCGTCAATGCCGGCTTTGAAAACGGCCTGCGTGACGGATGGGATGAACCTTTTGAACAGGGCGAAATTACGACGACGGCACCGCATTCCGGAAATTATGCGGCGGAATACACGGTGCGCTTTGTTTTGCCGATCGATTATTTTGCCGTAGCAACGCAAGAAATAGCTTTGCAGGGCAATACCCTGGTGCGGGCGAGCGGCTGGGTGAAGACCAATATTGATCCCACGACGTTTGCCGTCGGCGGTATCTTTGTCCGTTTTGTCGATAACAGCGGCGCTCAGGTAGGCAATGTTTTATTGCAATTTGTCGGCGGTCAAATCAATTGGACGCAATTGAATATCAACGCGGCGGTTCCGTTTGGGGCCACGAAAGTACAATACTATAATTTTGTTTATGCCCCGTTGGGGAGCCGCGTCGGGGATAAGGTGTATTTCGATGACAGTGTTCTATCGGTGGGCGTCCCCATAGCTTTGCCGTGCCTGATCGGCGGAAATCCGTGTTAAATAATCGTCAAACGGCCATGGTAACGATACCCGTATCGTTGAGCGGTGATGGTCACGGCTCAATCACGAAATACGTAACCCAATGACGAAACGGGCTGCGTAGCCGTATAACGTTACCAATTTTTTATGGAGGAGTAGTGAAAAGATTTTTTAGTCTTATTTTGTGTCTGCTGGTTTTGGCCGGATGCGGCCAAGTTAAAAAAGATCCTAATTCCATCGTCGTCTGGCACTGGATGACCGACCGGCAGAAAGCTTTTGATAAACTCGCCCTCAAATATCAAGAACAGACCGGCATCAAGGTCCAATTCGAACTCTACGCCCCCTCTGATGTGTATTCTCAAAAAGTTGTCGCTGCTGCCCAAGCCCGCGTCCTTCCGGATATTTTCGGGATCTTAGATAAAAAATCGATCATGGCTTCTTTTGTTCAGGCCGGATTCGTCGCTGATCTGACCGAGGAATTCCAAAAAGATAACTCCGTCTGGGAAAACAGTATCTTCCCCAAGGCATTGGCCGTGAACCGTTTTGAAGAGGGGAATATCCAAAAAGTCAAGCCTGGGATCTATGGTGTGCCGATCGACGTGACCAACGTTCAGATGCTCTACAATAAAAAACTTTTGCAGAAAGCCGGCATCAACAATCCTCCCAAGACGTTTAATGAATTCCTTGAAGCGGCGCAGGCCTTAAAGCGCGTCGGGGTACCGGTGTTGGTCTCCGGCTGGGGTGAACATTGGCTGGTGGACTGCTTTGCCTCCAACTATGCTTTTAATATTATGGGCGAAGAAAAAATCATGGCCACGTACCGCGGCGAGGTTCCTTACACCGATCCCGATTGGGTCAAAGTATTGCAGATTTTTGCCGTCTTGCGCGATAAAGGGGCGTTGGCGGAAGGGATCGTTGCCAAACCGAATAAATACGCCGAACAGGATTTTGCCCTGGAGCGGGTCGCTTTTGCTTTTAACGGGTCGTGGTGCGTGAATGTCTATCATGACATGAATCCCAAGCTTGAATACGGGGTTATGTTGCCGCCCGCGACGGACGCCCAATTTCCGCTCAAGATCTGGGGCGGGGCGGGCTCTTCGTTTATGGTGAACAACACTTCTCAGGTCAAGGATAAAGCCGTTGCCTTTCTCAAATGGATAACGGCCAAAGAGCAGCAGGTTTTTCTATCGGAAGAGACAAAAAATTTACCGGCGAATCGCGAGGCATTGAGTTCTCTTCCTGCCATATTGTCGGAATTTGCCGGCGCCATGGATAACACGACTCACCCCAAGGTTTGGCCCATCAATGAAACTCCGTTAGTGAGCGAGGCTTTTGATAAAGGGATCCAGTCGATTATTATCGGGGAAAAAACACCGCAAGATGTGGCGCAAGAAGTTCAGCAGGTTAAGGAATATGGTTTTAAAAAGGCAAAACGGGTTACTACCCAATAAATCATTTAATTTTTTAATATATTATGTCAGCAATTACTTCAAAGATTTTTAATGCCGCCTACGCCAAAGATAAATTCGAGAATTTCCTTTTTATCGTCCCCGCCGTTCTTATCTTTTCCATTTTTTATATTTATCCTTTTTTCGATATTTTTAATCTTTCGCTTCACGAGTGGAATGGGATCGACCTTAGCCGGGAATTTGTCGGTCTGCAGAATTTTCAAGAGCTTATACACGACAAGGTGTGGTGGATGTCCTTATGGCATGCGGCATTCATCACGATCATTGCCTTGACCTTGCAAAACGCGCTGGCCTTTGCGTTGGCCTTGGCCTGCGACCGGGAAATCCGGATGAAAAGGTTTTATATGGTTGTGTTCTTTATTCCGCCGGTTCTTTCCGAAGTTGTCGTTGGGCTCATTTGGCAGTGGATCCTCAATGCGGGGATGCAAAACGGTGAACATATCGGCCTTTTGAATTATTGGCTGGCGAAAAGCGGTTTACCGCAGTTGGTGCACAATTGGCTGTCGGATCCGGCGACCGCTTTGCCGTGCATCGCGATCGTGCATAGCTGGAAGGGGTTTGGGTGGGGATTTATCATGTTGCTTGCCGGACTGCGGATCATTGACCGGGAACTGTACGAGGCGGCCAAAGTCGACGGTGCTGGGTCCCTCAGCATCTTTAAGAACGTGACGCTGCCGATGATGGTCCCGGTTATTTTCGTTGTGGTGGTTTTGACCATCCTGGGGTCCATGCAGGTCTTCGTACTGATATTGTCCATGGTCGGCCACGGCCTTGTTTATCATACGGAGGTGCCGGTCACCCGCATCTTAGTTTCGATGAGCGAAACAAATCGGTTCGGATATGCCTGCGCGCAGGGAGTTACCTTTGGCGTGATTTTAGTTATGGTCTCGGTTGTTTTAAAACAAATTTCGAATCGGATGAAACAGGAGTAAAAAAATGTCACAGCGTCACCATGTCACCATGTCATAGGTAACAGCTTAAGGCAACTGGTGACGTGGTGTCTTTGTGACCTTGTGACTTTCTATTATGGATCAATATCAGGTCAAACGGATCTTGAAATCAACGGCGACTCACGCCTTCCTTTTATCGGTGGCGCTGACGTGCCTGTTCCCGATTTTTTGGATGGTGCGATCGGCCTTGATGACCAATGAGACTGTTTTTATTGATAAATCCCTGATCCCGGCCAGCCTGCAGTTTGGTAATTTTTATACGGCCTGGCTGGAGGGGAATTTCGGCGTGTATTTTTTGAATAGTGTTTTATACACAACGGCGGTCGTCATCGGGATTGTGCTGATCTCGTCTCTGGCTGCGTATTCCTTTTCGCGGTTGCAGTTCCCCGGGAAAAACATTTTCTTTTATATGTTCGTGGCCGCAATGATGATCCCCTTGCCCGGAAGTTTCGTTCCCCTGTACGTTTTGATGAACAATTTACACCTTGTCAATACGAGGTTCGGATATATACTTTGTATGATCAATGTCGGGCTGTCCTTGAGCATCCTTTTATTGAAAACATTTTTTGACAAGATGCCGCAGGATCTGGAAAATGCGGCCCGCATTGACGGCTGCTCGAAATTAGGCCTGTGGTGGCATGTGGCCCTGCCTTTGGCTAGGCCGGCGATCGCCGTTATCGTGATCTTTAATTCCCTGAATGTTTGGAACGAATATATTCTTGCGACGTTATTGTTGAATGATAAGTCGCTCATGCCTTTACAACGCGGGCTTATGGTGTTTCAGGGGGCGCATAGTGTTGATTATCCGCTGTTGATGGCAGGCCTGACCATCGCGGCAGCTCCGATCCTTTTGGTTTATTTGTTCATGCAAAAACATATTATCAAGGGACTATCCTCCGGGGCAGTTATTACTTTAGATAAGAGAACCAAATATTTTTAAATTTTACCTGCCTGCCTGTCCGGTAGGCAGGCCTGCCGGCAGGCAGGAATTAAAATAGGGAGGTAGTTAATGGGACAAGCAGCGGATCAGTCAACTCATCATACGACAGCCAGCGCAGACCGTATTTCGTTTTTTCAAAAAGCCGCCTACAGTCTAGGGTCGCTCGTCAATCAATTCCAGGCCGCCGCGATCGGCAACCTGGTCATTGTTTTGAACCTTGGCCTGGGCATGAACCCCGCTTTAGTCGGCGTCCTCGGAGCCATTCCCCGTCTTGTCGATGCCTTTTCCGATCCTTTGATCGGTTACAGTTCCGATAATACCCGCACCCGTTTTGGGCGCCGCCGACCCTGGATCTTCTTCGGAGCTATTTCTTCCGGTTTTTTATTCGCCCTGATGTTCCAGCTTTATAAGGGGCAAACCGAAAGTTTCTATTTTTGGTATTTTTTAGCTATCCAATGTCTCTTTGTCGTTGCCTTTGCCTGTTATTCGATCCCCTGGATCGCCCTGGGGTATGAAATGACCCCCGACTATCATGAGCGGACCCGGCTGCAGGGGTTCAGCAACTTTTTCGCTCAAATTGCCTGGCTCGTCGCGCCCTGGTTCTTCAAGATCATGAACGATAAAACGATGTTTACAGATATTGTTCATGGAGCCCGGTCACTGGCCATCGTCGTTGGGGCGTTTATCGTGGTCGGCGGGATCCTTCCGGCCATCTTCAATAAAGAAATGTTCGGCAATATACCGAAAGCTAATGACAAAGAAAAAGGTTACGTCAATATCCTCAAAGATCTTTGGGGAAATTGCGCCACATCTTTCCAATGCCTTCCTTTTGTTAAACTCATTGCGGTAACATTCCTGATCTTTAACGGATTCATGCTCGCTTCCGCGTTTACGTTATATGTCATTGTCTACTATGTGTACGGTGGCGATTGGGGAAAAGGCGGCACCTTGCTTGGTTATTTTGGGACGTTCAGTTCCATCTGCACCCTCGGTGCTATTTCCTTGACCACCTGGATCTCCACGAAGATCGGGAAACGAAAGACATTCTTGCTCACCATGGGTCTGGCCATCATCGGTTATGGTTTGAAATGGATCGGGTATAATCCGCAGCAGCCCTATTTGTTGTTGATCGCGGCTCCCTTTTTGGCGTTTCACCTGGGAGCGCTCTTCACCATGGTCCCGTCGATGGTCGCGGATGTCTGCGACCTGGACGAACTGCAAACGAATACCCGCCGGGAAGGCATGTTCAGCGGCATTTACTGGTGGATACAAAAACTGGGGATGGCCGGCGCATCGATTCTTTCCGGGGTCCTCCTCGTCTGGACCGGTTTTAATGTTGAACTCGGCGCCAACCAATCCGCGCAGGCTTTATTATTGATGCGGATCTGTGATATCGGCATCCCGATCGTGACCACGCTGATCGCTATTTATATTATTGCGACCTTTGACATCTCAGAACATAGGGCCTATGACATCCGCGGACAGGTCGAAAGACGACGAGAAGAAAGACGAAAAGAAGAAGACAGGCGCACGGAAGAAGATAGACGGAACAAGGAGGAAGGCAGACGCAGAGAAGAAAGACGAAGCGAAACGTAATATAAGTTTCAATTCATTGATAGTGGAGTTTTCGGATGAGTAAAGCCTTTTTACTTAAAATTTTTCTTTGGTTCATGACATCAGCAATGGCGCTATGCGTCATGCCGGTGGGCCCGCTGGTCTTTGCTCAGTTAAATGCGGAGCTGACGTCTTCCCAAGCTCCCAGCGGAGAACCGACGCTGCAAAAAAAAGAAGATCCCTCTTCTTCTGCCGTTGAGCTATCTTCCCAAGAGTATGTGCGTCTCTCCCGCGAAGCCTCATCCAAAAATGATTTGAATAAAGTCGTGGAATTGGTCGAGCAGTGTGTCGCTTTTTATGGGGAAAAAGCCAAGACTCAGCAAGCCCAGTTAAAAGAATTCCCCATCCGCGGGGAAGAGGTAAGCTACCAAGAGTTGAATGACGTGGGGTCCTGCCTTTTCACCAAAGGCGAGACCTTGATGAATAACGGCAAGACCGAAGAGGCGATAGCGGTCTTTCAGACAATTATCGACGAGTATAAATGGTCGCAGTCCTGGGACCCGCGCGGCTGGTTTTGGTCGGTGGCGGAAAAAAGTCAGGCCAGTATCGATGTCTTATCCGGCAAAGAAGAGGTCGAAGAACCGATCGAGAAGACCGAACGGACCCTGCCGTATTTTGAGAAGCCGGGAAAAGAAAAAGTCGTGGATTATACAAAATACGGAAAATTCAATCACGTAGGGACCAAGGATTATAAATATGAGATCACCGATTTCAAAGGATTGGCCGAGGCGGTCGGCGAAGGCATTTATCCGAACAACGGAACTGTTTTTAAGAACGAACATTATCAGAAACTCAGCAAGGACGGCCGTTTGAAAGGAACTCATTGGGATTATGTGAACACGGAAGATCTGGAAGCCGCGTATTATAAATGGCTCATGGCCCCGGAACCGCCGGGCGTGAAGTTGTATTATTTGGGCTTAACTTTTGAAAAGGCCGCGATGTATTACGAAGCGCTTAAGGCTTACCGCGCGCTGATCGTGCATTTTCCCGACGCGGTGGCCTGGACGTATTGGCACACGCCTTGGTATCCGGCGCAGGCGGCCATCGCCAAAATCAAACACATTATCCGCATTCACCCGGAATTAAATTTAGAGGCCAGGTGGATGAAGATTGCGATCGCCAACGGTTCTGACAATGATACTCAGAATGACGTCATCGTGACCTATCCGGGTGTTTTGCAGGAAAAAGGAATTTTGGATAAAGCCAAAGAAAAAAAAGGTGTGGACCTCAAGAAAATCAGCGTCTTAGGCAAAATCAAACGGAAAGTCGGCGAGGGAAAAATTTATTTAGTGCAGTACCAAAACAACCATTGGCAGCTGATGGTGGATGATAAGCCGTATATCATTAAAGGTATCACCTATTCTCCCACCAAGATCGGTCAAAGCCCGGACAAGGGAACATTGGCCGAGTGGATGGAAGAAGACACGGATAAAAACGGCCGTCTCGACGGTCCATACGATTCCTGGGTCGATCACAACCGCAATAACGTGCAGGACCCGGATGAGCCCGTGGTGGGGGATTTTCAATTGCTCAAAGAGATGGGGCTCAATACGTTCCGGCGTTATCATCATCCTTCCGCACCGAAGAAAGACGTGCTGCTGGAGATGCATAAAAAATATGGCTTCCGGGTGATCATGGGGGATTATTTAGGGAAATACACGATCGGTTCCGGCGCCACCTGGTTTGAAGGAACCGATTATGAAAATCCCGAACACCGCAAGAATATGCTGGAGTCCGTCAAGAAGATGGTCATGGAATTTAAAGACGAACCGTATATTCTTATGTGGCTTCTGGGAAATGAAAATAATTACGGCGTCGCTTGCAACGCCGATAAAAAACCCGAGGCTTACTATAAATTCGTCAACGAGGCGGCGCAGTGGATCAAATCCGTCGATAAAAATCATCCCGTTGCGATCGCCAACGGCGATACGCTCTTTTTGGATATTTTTGCCCAATATGCTCCGGATGTGGACATCTTCGCCGCCAATGTTTACCGTGGGGACTTTGGGTTCAGTTCTTTTTGGGAGCAGGTCTATGACGCGACCGGAAAGCCGGCGTTTATTACGGAATACGGCGCTCCGGCTTATGCGAAACATTTAATGCTCCGGGAGGCCGAAGAGGCGCAGGCGGATTATCATTTGGGCAATTGGCTGGATATCGCGGATAACATGGCGGGCCATAAGGATGGGGTGGGGAATGCCCTGGGCGGTGTTGTTTTTGAATGGCTGGATGAATGGTGGAAAAATTATGAGCCCTACCGGCACGATAAGAAATCCGATGCGGTGGGACCATTTCCGGGCGGATATTATTTTGAAGAATGGTTCGGGATCGTCGGTCAAGGCGACGGAAAACATAGCCCTTTTCTGCGGCAGTTGCGCAAGAGTTATTATATCTACAAAGATATGTGGGAGTAACGGGGGCCGAAAAGGCCTTTTTTAGAATAATTTGTTTTCTGAAATAAAAAATGATACACTTATACAAGATTTTACTAACTAAAAACAAATGAACGAGACGTGGGAGGATTTACAATGAAGAGAGGTGTACTGGTTTTGATTTTGTTTTTTGCAGGGATCGCAACGTGTTTGACACCGACAATCGCCGCGGCGTATAATTTCGGCGATTATCGTTCCTCGACTTTGGTGACCAAGGGATGGGAGGCTTTAGCCGCGAACGATATTGAAGCGGTTTTGGCTTACACCAATAAATGTATCGAGCTGTATGCGGGTCAAGCCAAAAAAATGCAGGAGAGTTTAAATGAATATCCTGCCGGTGACGATCAAAAGATCTTCGGTTTTTGGGCCCTCAATGATGTTGCCACCGCTTACTACATTCAGGGAGAAACTTACCGCAAGGCCGGCATGAATGAGGAAGCCAAAGAGGCCTACCAAAAAGTGATCAATGAATATAAATTCGGTCAATGCTGGGATACCCAAGGATGGTTTTGGAAACCCGCCGAATCAGCGCAAGAAAAAATTGCCATGATCGATTCCGGATCCAATTTGGATTTCGGTGATTATTCTTCTACGACGCTGGCTTCCAAGGCCTGGGACGCTCTTTCCAAAAAAGACATGAATGCCGTCGACGCTTACGTGGATAAATGCATTGAACTTTACGGCAAGAAGGCTAAAGAAATGCAGGATTCATTGACGGAATATCCGTGGGAATCCAAAGAAAAGATTTTTTCTTACTGGGCGCTTAACGATGTCGGGACTTGCCTTTACATCAAAGGAGAGTCTTATAAGAGCGCCGGCAAAGATAAAGAAGCTAAGGACATGTTTAAAAAATTAGTCGATGAGTTTTTTTATGCCCAGTGCTGGGATCCTAGCGGATGGTTTTGGAAACCGGCGGAAGCAGCCCAACAAAAAATTGACGAAATGGGCGGCGTTTAATTATTGTAACGGGATTTGTTTATCAACGATAGTATATGATATGTAAGTGGTCGCCCCCACGCATTCTTGCAGAATGCAAGAGTGGGGGCGAACTTTTTGAGTTATATGCCAATTAAGTGTTTTCTATCCCCAATTTTGCAATACAACCCCAATATCGTTTGGATTAAGCGCACAAAAAAGTGCGCTGCAAAATTTGGGATTATCCCGCCAAGAGGGATTGCTCTGCCGAATAGCAGAGCAATCCGGCGGCCCTTCGGGCGGATTTTGCTAATGCAAAATCCGGGTTTATTTCTCGTTTTACTCTTTCAACTGTTCGGTTGCGGTCAGCCGCCGCAACAGAACGCACCTGCCTCGGAAGAATCCTCCGGAGTACAGAGCCGCACGATCAACGCCGCGCCGCAATTTCAACCCTTTTACGTCTATCTGGATAAAGGCAGCAAGGGCAACCATTTTATCCCTTCCGGCTTTATGCCTAATGGGCAGTGCCTGAAGTTGGAGGAAAGATGGAAAGAGGATTGTGCCGCGGGGGAGACCTGCATCCGCATTATTTATGATACAGACTGCTCCAGCCGTGACCAAAGATGGGCCGGCATTTATTGGCTGAATCCGGCCAATAATTGGGGCAATCAAAAAGGAGGCTTCAATCTGACTGGGGCGCATAAGTTTACATTCTGGGCCAGAGGGGAAAAAGGCGGCGAGCGGATCGAGGAGTTCAAGATCGGCGGCATCAGCGGTGACTATCCGGATTCGGATATGGCGATGATCGGGCCGGTGATCTTGACGAAAGAATGGCGTCAGTACGCGGTTGATCTGCGGGGGAAGGATCTTTCGTACATCAGCGGCGGATTATCTTGGGCGGCCAATGTTGATGCGAATCCCGAAAGCTGTACGTTCTTTTTGGATGACCTGAAGTACGAATAATTTGGGGTGGTACCACAAGATTTCATGAGCGGGGCAGTTTATTCTGCCCCGCTTTTATTTTTTTAAGATCTTATTGCGAGCGAAGAGGTTATGTTCTGCGCAAAAAATAAAAAAATCTTTCTTTTTGCTTGTATTCAAAATTATACTTTGATATATTCATAATAAGATTTTTTATATTAAGGGATATACCATGTCGAATGCCACAAAACAAAGTATTGTTATCCTAGCCGTTTTGCTCGTCGGAAGCTTCGGCTTTGCCGGTTACGCGCTTCTCGAGAAGCAAAAGTCGGATAGTCAGAGGATCGCCCTGCAGAATGATATCAAAACCTACCAGGCCCAAAGCGAGAAATATTCCTCCGATAATAAGGCCCTCCAAGCACAGCTGAAAAAAATTGAAGAAGAAAAAAATAGAGTTCAGCAGGATCTGGCCGCGGCTACGGAACAGATGCAGAAGTTTGATGAAGAAATCAAAAAGATCATGGCGGAGCGCGATGAATGGAAGGGCCGGGTCGATGCCATCCAAAAAGAGCGCGACGCGTTAGCCGAAAAAGCCAAGCAGGTCGCGGAACCAAAGATCGTTTACAAGTATATCGAACGCGAAGGTGAGGAGAAAAAAGCAGGATCCGCCGAAGCTCCCGTCACTTCACCGGCCCCGAAAGTTCCCACCGAGAACATGACGGATGATTATTGGGCCCAGGTTCTCAAAGAAAAAGCCGTCATCGAACTGCAGTTGGAAAAAGTCAAAAAAGAATTGTCGAACGCCGCGGTGGAAATCGGTGACTTAAAAAAGAGCAATTCGGATCTGGATCTTGAATTGAGCAAAGTGAAAAGCGAAAAAGAAGCGTTCGAGCGCGAGATCAAGTACAACAAAGATCTGGCCGATACGCTTTCTCTGGAGCTGGCCCGCGCGAAGGGAGATCGCAAGTTTTCTCTTGATCGTTCTGAAAAAATTAAAAAAGAGAACGATCAGCTGCGCGGTCAAGTCAAAGAATTGATGTCCACCAAAAGCGCTTTGGAAAAGACCATCGTCAAATTGACCGATGCCAAGGTGGAACTTGAGAAAAAAGTGACCGAGACGGAAGGTTTGATCCAGAATAAGATCGCTGAGGTCTGGGAGATCAAAGACAGTTTGAATAAAAGAATGCAGGAAGCGGCCGATGCCAAGCTGGCGAATGAGATTGAATTGCCGCCGATCATCGTTAACGCGAACCCCAATGATCTTCCCGGCAAGCGTGCTGCCAAAGATTCCGCCCAAACCACGGGCTTAAGCGGCAGCGTCATCAGCGTGAATGAAGAAAATAATTTTGTGATCGTTGACAAAGGCCAGGGGGCCGGCGTCAGCGTAGGCAACAAACTTAATATTTATCGCGGCGCTGATTTTATCGCCCAGGTTGAAGTCATCCAGTCGCGTGCCGATATCTGTGCCGCTGACATTAAGCAGCAAAAGACAGGCATTAAAGTCGGAGACAGTGTTCGATAATTGAGCGGTAAACTTCCCCCACAAAAGATCAGCATCGAAGATGTCGCGAAACGGGCCAAGGTTTCTATTTCGACCGTCTCGCGGGTCATCAACAATCTCCCCACCGTCAGCAAAAAAAATCAAGCTAGAGTGGAAGAGGCCGTGGCGCATTTTAAGTACCGGCCCAATGTCAGTGCCCAGCGGCTGGCCAGCGGTTATAACAGTGCGATCGGTTTGGTGATGCCCGGATATCCGGGCATTTTTTATTCTTTCTATGCCATCGAAATTATTCGTGGGACCGGTCATGCCTGCGAAACGCTCAAATTGGATTTGCTTTTTCATATCACCAACGGCAGCAACTTTCTCAATCCCAATACCGTGGGCGGGATCATTTTTGCGGATATCATCGAAAACCGCCGGGAAGTGGAAGCGGCTTTGGAATTAAGAATGCCCTGCATCGTGATCAACAATGTGGTGAAGGATCTAGACGTGAATTATATCGGCGTGGACAACATGCTGGGCGGCAAGATCGCCACCGAATATCTTATCCACTTAGGCCACAAACGCATCGCGACCGTTACCGGCAACCTGCAGACCCAGGCCGGGTTTCAGCGGTTAAAAGGATTTAAAGAGGCTTTAGAAAAGAACAAGTTGCCGTTGCGCGAGGAATACATTTATCAGGGCGATTACTCCCGCCGCTGCGCGCGGGTGGCCGCGGAAAAATTTTTATCCCTGCCGGAGCCGCCCACCGCTATTTTTGCCGCCAGCGATGAGATGGCGCTCGAGATCATTGCGGTGGCGAACGAAAAGAATGTGAAGATCCCCAAAGAGCTTTCGATTATCGGTTATGACGATAATCCTGCCGCTATTTACGGCGCCGTGGGTTTGACCACCATTAAGCAGCCGTTATTTCAAATGGCCGAAGACGCGATCAAGTATCTGCATGCGGTGGTGACCGGCAAGCGCAAGACACCGGTCAAAGATGTTTTAAAGCCGCAGCTCATTATCCGCGAATCGTGCGCTGCTCCGTCCCGCTCCTAAAGGCGGTCCGGGGGGACGATCGAATGGGTTGACAAAGTCTGGCTGAAAGGTTATTCTTATATCCCATTGGCCCGGGCCGGGAGGAAGTTTTGAACAAGTTTCGTACTTTCATCATGTATCTTTTATGGGTTGTGGCGGTGACGGCTGTTTTGGCCACGACGTTTACGAATTTTCAGCATCTCGATCTCAACGTTATTGCTTTTGTCCTCCTGTTGTTCGCCCTCGCAAATAGTTTTTTTATTTCAAAATTTTAATTATCCTGACAAATTTTTTATTGACCTTTGTACAACCAAAGATATAAGGAAGTCAATACATGCCTTATCCAAAAGATTAATGAAGGCAGTACTGGCTTCATTAAAAGTATTTTAGAGAAGCCATGTACCAGGTTTTTTTCTAGATGACAAAGGTCTAATACTGGCTTCCACAATTGTTATTGGTAAGGAAAAGACCAGTAAAATGAAAAATTCCCATTACGATTGTCTGGTGATCGGCGCCGGTCATGCCGGTGTGGAAGCGGCTTTGGCCGCGAGCCGCTTGGGCTGCTCGACGCTCTTGGTCACTTTATTTTTTGAAACGATCGGCCAGATGAGCTGCAATCCCGCGATCGGCGGGGTCGGCAAGGGCCAGCTGGTGAAAGAGATCGACGCCCTGGGTGGTGAAATGGGTTTGGCGGCGGACAAGACCGGCATTCAGTTCCGTCAGCTCAACGCCTCGAAAGGGCAGGCGGTACGCTCGTCGCGCTGCCAGTCGGACCGCAAGCGTTACAAACTCTATCTGCAGGATGTGGTCAGGCAGCAGAAGAATCTGGATATCTTGATCGGTGAGGTGGCGGAAATTGTCGTCCATGGCGGCAGGATCGTCGGCGTTAAGACCGCATCGGGCGATATGATCGCGACCAAGACCGTGGTCGTGACGACCGGAACATTTTTAAAAGGCCGCATGCATGTCGGCACAAAGATTACCTCCGGCGGCCGGATCGGTGAGCCGGCCGCGGTGCGTTTGGCGGATAATTTTAAAGATCTGGGATTTGAAGTTTTATTTTTTAAGACCGGCACGCCGCCGCGCCTCGACGGACGCACGATCGATTTCTCAAAACTGGAAGCGCAGCATTCGGATGAACGGCCGATCCCGTTTTCGTTCCGCACTCCCGCCATCCCCAAGGAACAGCCTCTTTTGCCGTGCTACATCACGCACACGACGGAAGCGACCCACGAGATCATCCGTTCCAATTTTCATCTCTCGCCGATGTATTCCGGGCAGATCCAAGCCACGGGTGTCAGGTATTGCCCTTCGATCGAAGATAAGATAAAAAGATTCACGACCAAGAGCAGTCATCATGTTTTTTTGGAGCCGGAAGGTTTGGACACGCACGAGTATTATCCCAACGGAATATCGACGGGATTGCCGGTCGAGATCCAGGAAGCGATGGTCCATTCGATCCCGGGATTGGAAAAAACGGTTTTGACCCGTCCGGGGTATTCGATCGAACACGGGGTGATCCCGGCGACCGAGCTTAAACCCACGCTTGAGACAAAAAAAATCACCGGGCTTTTTCTCGCCGGACAGATCAACGGCACGACTGGTTACGAAGAAGCGGGCGCGCAAGGACTGATCGCGGGGATCAATGCCGGTTTGCAGGCCAAGGGCCAAAAACCTTTTGTGCTCGGCCGCCACGAGGCTTACATCGGCGTATTGATCGATGACTTAACGACCAAGGGAACGGACGAGCCGTACCGGATGTTCACTTCACGCGTGGAATACCGCCTTATTATAAGAGAAGACAACGCGGATAAACGTTTGGCCCGGCACGGACATGAGCTGGGTCTTTTAAGCGCTGCCGATTATGATAAGGTTTGTAAAAAATACGCCATGATCGATCGCGAAGTGGAACATTTAAAAACCACGCGCATTTATCCCGGCTCTGCGCTGGATCAGGAATTGCAAAAGATCAACAGCGCGGCGCTGCGTCAGCCGACGCTTTTATCGGACATCCTCCGTCGGCCCGAAGTGAATTATAAGATGATCGCGCCTTATGATGTCCGGCTTCGCTTAAATGCTTCCGCGTTAAGCTATGCCGGACTATCCGTCGTAGCTAAACCTGCCTACCGCCCGCCTGCCGGACGGGCAGGGACAGGCAGGCACGAAAGTAATTTAGCGAAGACGGATGGCCATTTAAAGAATTTTCCGCAGGAAGTGATCGACCAGGTCGAATATGAGATCAAGTACGAAGGGTTCATCAAAAAACAATTTAAGACCGTGGAGCGGTTCCGCCATATCGAGAATATCAAAATTCCCGCCGACATGGATTATCATAAGGTCGGCGGCCTTTCCACCGAGATCCGCGAAAAATTAAAACGTTTTACGCCGGTTTCCTTAGGCCAGGCCAACCGGATTTCCGGCGTGACGCCTTCCGCCATTTCGATCTTGATGGTGTATTTGAAAAAGCTTAGCCAAGATCGCCAGGCCGCCCGGGAAGAAGGCCCCGGAGCTTTCCAAAAATAATTTGACACCTGCCCGACGGTCGTGTATTTTTGAACTGTCCAAACTCGATTTCCAAAGAATCGAAATCTACATGTCTAAAAAAAATATTCTCCTTGGAATTTTTGCCTTCGGGATCCTGCTGCTTCGATAAGCGATAAGGGGACAGCGACCTTTTATAATTGACAGCCAGAGTTGATTTGATAAAATAGCTCATGCCAAGACAAGCAAGAATCGTCCTACCGAAACTGGCCCA
>MHGP01000051.1:30949-48557 GCA_001805615.1 Omnitrophica WOR_2 bacterium RIFCSPHIGHO2_02_FULL_48_11 | reverse complement strand
CCTCCTGGACGAACGTTGATTTTGTTGTCTCAAAGTTTGAGCCAAATACCATACCCGAAGGGGATCTGTTGTCGTTTTTTGACAGTTTTCAGGGAGGAATTGCCGGGCGCAATTCCGACCGTGACCTCTTGGAGCCGCCACTGCAACCATCTAATCTTGAATACGCGCTGAGAACTTACCGGAATTTAGGAAGCCATGAATTGGCTTTTTATTATTTTCGCGGCTTTGATAAGAATCCGACCAGCTATAAGGACGAAGCCGCTCGCCAGCTTTTTTATCCGCGTTTGGATGTTTACGGAACCAGTTTGCGGGGGCCTACGTTAGGCGGTATTGGGAATGTAGAGTTCGGCTATTACAATTCAAGGGAAGATTCTGGCGGCAACAACCGCCTTATTGCCAATTCCCTCTTTAAAGTTTTAACCGGCTATGAAAAGGATTTGGGAAACGATTTGAAAATTGGGTTGCAATATCTTTATGAACAGACATTGGATTATGGCAATTATAAGGCAAACCTTTTGCCTACGGATTTTGTTTTTGATGAATCCAGACATCTGTTGACACAGCGAATAACAAAACTTTATAAGAACCAGACCGTCGCCGTTTCGTTGTTTAATTTTTATTCACCTTCCAATAAGGACGGCTATGTTCGCCCGACGGTCAGTTATAATATCACGGATCAATGGAAGGCGACTTTAGGCGCCAATTTGCTCTGGGGGGAAGATGATTTGACGGAATTCGGGCAAATGAAACAGAATAAAAATGTATTTGTCAGATTGCGGTATAGTTTTTAGCGGCGAAGGGGTAGGTTACATAGATGAAAATTAGAGAAAGCGGCATGCCGGAGCGCGAGATGTGGGAGAACTTTTTTGATCCCAGGAAAATTCTCGCAACTCTGGGAATAGATAAGCAGACGACTGATGTGGCAGAATTTGGGTGCGGCTACGGCACATTCACTATGCCGGCGGCGAAGATCATTAAGGGTAAGATTTACGCATTGGATATCGAGCCGGACATGGTGCGCCTGACCAACGAAGCGGCGAAAAAACAAGGGCTTGCTAATGTTCAAACAGTGTTGCGGGATTTTATGACGGAAGGATCGGGCTTGCCGGATGAAAGCGTGGATTATGCGATGCTTTTTAATATTCTCCATCTTGAAAAGCCGACTGTGTTGCTGAGTGAGGCCAGGCGAATTCTGAGAGCGGGAGGCAAGATCGGGATCATTCATTGGAATTATGATCCGGCAACGCCGCGCGGCCCTTCGATGGATATTCGTCCTAAACCAGAACAGTGCATCCAATGGGCGAAGGAATGCGGGTTTGCTCATTCGCAGCGGCATGATTTAAAGCCGTATCACTATGGAATTGTGCTGAGAAAGGAGAATTAGTATGAAAATAGGGGTGATTATTTCAAGCAATGACGCCGAGACCTTTTGGAACGCGCTGCGGTATGCGAATTTTTCTCTTGGACAGAAGGACCAAGTGAAGGTATTCTTCATGGGAAAGGGCGTCGAATATCAAAAAGTCAGCACGGATAAATACAACACCATTGAGCAGGCCGATAAATTTCTTAAAGCGGGCGGCAAAGTCTATGCCTGCGGCACCTGTATCAAGTCCAGAGGGCAGGAAAGTTTGGAAGCGTGTCCCATCGCAACGATGAAAGACATGTATGAGATTATCAAAGAGAGCGAAAGGGTAGTAACATTTTAATTCGGTTAATTGAAATTTTTACAATTTGACGGCCTTTGCGACGATTCGCATTCGCAAAATGTAACTCACCCGTGCGCTCTTGCGTGCCATTCACAAGAATCCTTTTCTCGACATCCCCCAACGTCCTTTGAGCCCTCTTATAAAATTTTGATTTTTCCTTGCTCGGACATTGCCAGAATCCGCAAAATTATTTAAATCAAGTACTTCCCTCGGATACAGATATTGGTATACAATATATTTTAATGGTTAGAAAAATTTTAATCGTTGATGACGACGCTGGCATGATATTGCTTCTCAGCGCAGATCTAAAAAAGGCCGGCTATAAGGTATGCCATGCGCTAGATGGGGAAGAGGGTCTTCGGCAGGTACAGAAAGAGCAACCTGATCTTATTATTTGTGATGTGGTCATGCCGGTCATGGACGGTAACCAGTTTTTAAAGAAATTACGTGAATCAAATTCCAGCAAGATCCCCTTTATCATTTTAACTGTTCACGCAAGCATGAAGGATTATTTTGATGTTATGGAAGTAGATGATTTTATCATCAAGCCATTTACTTTGGAGGATCTGCTGGCGCGCATCCAGGACGTCTTTGATAGGAAAGGAGCGCCTAGAAATCTAAAACCCGAAGAGGTCATTAACGTTTCTGCCATTGATTGGATAACAACGCGTGACGGTAATATAACAGGCGGTCAAGAATCCGGCCCCATCCTCGGTAAGCAAACTCAGGATGGGATGAAAGCTGAGTCTGCGGGGAACCGATCGACCGTAAAGAAGAAAATCCTCATAATGGAAGACGATGCTGCGGCCTACCAGGAGTTACAAAAAATTTTATCGCTGTACGGTTGCGAGACTATGGTTGCGCAAACACTGAAACAGTGCCTGGAAATAACCAAAGAGGCCCCGGCTTTGGATCTGATCATTTTAAAGTATTTTTTAAATCAAAGAAACGCCGAGTTGTTTGCCGCTCATCTGAAGCAAATACCGCGACTTGAGCATGTGCCTATTGTTATTTATGAAAATATTCACTCTCAAGCGGACAAAGAGTTTGCCTTGAATGAAGAGGGAAGAGCCTTAATAAAAAAAGTTAAGGAATTATTAAAAAAATGAAGTCCTTACACTTCTTATCATCCCGTAAAGAAATCTGGATAGACCGATGGATGTTTTGAGCCCTATCCTGCTGATCCCTTTCTGGTCTGCTGTTCTGTCATTTATCCCCGTTACGCTTTACTTGCTTTTCGTAAATCCTCCTTTGAATCAGATCGAACAAGAGCGTTTGCGCGGCATTTATGTTCTTAAAAAGGATTCTCGATTGCTCACGGGAAAGAAATCGCGCAGTTGGAACGTTGCCTTGATTTATGGCATCTGTTTCTTTCTTTTAACCTTTGTTTATTTTTTCAATCGGACCCACTACGGCCATGCGGATGTCAGTCCTTTCAATATATTATCGAGTGTAGCGATTATGTTTTTTTGGTTCTCCATTCTTAGCTACTTACCTTTTGCCATTTATCTTTTCAGCAAAGATCCCTGGAAAGCTAAAGAAGAAGGGATTTGCCTAACGCGTATATATATCGCGCAGGGTATCTGCATACTGTTCTTTTGCGTGATTTATGCTTATCTGTGGCTGAAAAAAAAGAACATGCTTGTAGGAATAGAAGAGGTTTTGGCGGCTTTGCTGATCACCATTTTTGCGGCTGTAGTTATTTCGTATGTGCCTATACTGGCATATGTTTTCTTTATGTTCGCACGGCAGAAGGGTATCCGGACCAATAGCATTTTCATTATTTATAGCTTATGTTTTCTTGTCTTTTCAGCGGTTTATATAAAACAGTGGGTCATCAATAAAAAGATCGGCATGGAACGGCGGCCTTTGAAATATTATTTTGAGATAAGATAAGGTAGATTAAGCGAGAGGAACAATGTTCAAACAGTTTTTAAACTCGCCAATGACCACTAAGGGATTTGATCATCTTTTAGCATGAGGTCAAAGGATTCAAGGACACCTCTCACAAATTAGATCTTCCATTGACCTGTCCAATTTTTTAAGATCGTGAAAGAAAGCGATCAAGCTGTCGTAACATTTTGATTTACATTGCCAATTTTTATGCTAAACTTCTTTCTATGAAAGTTCTCAGGATAATTTTATTAGCAGTCTTTCTCTGTTTTGTCATCCCCCTCGGCGGTTTTTGCGAAGACTCGCATTCACAGGATGTAACTCACCATTGTGCCTTTACGTGTCATGCTTCGTGTTGCCAATCCACACTGCCTCATAACACACTTGGCTTTAACCTTCCGTCAGAATCAACATTTCTGCTTTTCTCTGAAAGTCGTCCCCACGACGATCCATTCCTCAGCACTTCCAAGCGGCCCCCGATAGTCCTCTCATAAAATTCCTTTTTTTCGCGTTAAAAAATTGTAATCCAGGAGTCTAATTTTATGAGCAAGAGTATTCGAACATTATTTTTTACATTTATTTTTCTAAGTCAGTGCTTGATCCCTCCGGTTAGAGCAGAGGAAATAACTGAAGCTCTGAGTTTGAAAGAAGCGCTGTCCATGGCGTATGACCATAATCCGCAAATGATCGAGGCCAGAAAAATGATTCAGGCTGCTCAGGGAGATCTCATAACAACGCGTACGTTTCTTAATCCGGAGCTGGAAGCTGAAATCGGCGGGCTTAAGAAAAACGAAGCAGGTGAGCGTAAAGGCCATCTTGAGAATATTGCGATTGTTCAGCCTTTTGAACCGTTGGGTGTCCGCGGGTTAAAGACCAAGATCGCAAAAAATGAGGTTAAAATTGGAGAAGAAACGCTCAAATCTGTCTGGTCGAACATTTATTCTCAGGTCCGTTCGGCTTATATGAAAATCATTTTAGACAAAAAAGAATTGGAACTGGCTCAGGAAAATTTATCAACAATGCGTCAGCTTTTCAGCAATGTGCAGATCCGTTTTCAATCAGGGCAGGGGTTCAAGAATGATCTGCAGAGGGCGAAGATCGAACTGTTGAAAGCTGAAAATGATTATCTGATGGTCGAGAAGGAAAATAAAATCGATAAAGGGAGATTGAATCTTCTGCTTGGACGTTCCTTGGACGTTCCGTTGGATATCAAGGAAGAATTAAAGGTCGAAGCTTTGAAGTTTGACCTTCAAAAGTTGACCGCCATGGCTTCTGCCAAGCGACCCGACCTAAAAATCGAGAAACTGATGCTGGATTCCAAGAATAAGAATTTTATGAAAGAGCAGCTCAATCGTCTCCCGTCTTTTTCTTTGGGATTTCAAAAGACAAATGCCGAATATGACAAGGATTATGCCGCCTTGGTTTCCGTCAGTGTTCCTTTATGGAATTTAAACCAAGGTGAAGTGAAAAAGGCAAAGGCCGAAAGAGAAATCCAGCAGGCCAAGCTGCAAGCAACAGAGAAAGAAGCCGCCTTTGACGTTTACCAAGCCTATTGGAATGCCGCCGCGGCTCAAAAGCAGGTTGAATATTTAAAAGAGTCCGTTGAGGAAGCCAACGAACTTATTCGCCTGGCGGATTTAGGATACAGAGAAGGCGAGATTGATTTTATCAATTACCGGGATCAAGTCAAAACAGCCACAGAAACCAAGGTCAGATATTACGAAGGTTTATACAATCTTGATCAAAATATCAGTGAACTAGAACGAGCCAGTTATGGTTCTTTGCGTGAGGAGGAATTCTTGAAATGAAAAATTCTAAAAGGTTATTCACTATTGTCATTGTTTTTATTTTGGGTGTCATTGTTTCGCCTTACATCCGGGGACAGAAACCCTCTGAAGAGGCCATGTCAGAGGAAGAAAGTCAGGAAGAAGACGGGGTCATTAGGTTGGAGAAAGAATCCCAGGAATTAGTGAATTTTAAGACGGCAGAAGTTAAGAAATCTCCGCTTATAGAAAAAATATCGATAGCCGGGCAGATAGCGCAGGATGCCAACGAAACTCACAATGTTTTTCCTCCGCGGGCCGGTGTGGTGGTCGAGAATACGGCACAGCTGGGTGCCATTGTTAAAAAAGGCGACGTGCTGAGTCGGCTTAAAGTCGAGGATCAGCCGGACCCCATTGCTGTCGAATCGCCTTATGCCGGGGTCATTATCGGAGATTTTGATACCGTTGGGCAAAAGGTCGAAACGATCTCTTCTTTATGCGCCATCGCGGATCTGTCCAAAGTTTGGGCAAACTTTGATATCTACGAAAAAGACATCGCCAAAGTTAAGATCGGGCAAGACATCACGCTGCGCTCCAGCGCTTACCCTGAGCAGTCTTTTGAAGGCAAGATCGTTTTTATTTCTCCGCGCGTGGATGAAACGACGCGCACCATCAAAATACGCGCCTTGATCGAGAACTCTGAGTATTTATTGAAACTCGGGATGTTTGTCAACGGCGAGATTATTTCGCAAGGTTCGCAGGAATATATAATCTTACCGGCCAGTGCCGTTCAGACATTGGGAGATAAGCGGGTTGTGTTTGTTAAGATCGGTGACGGGGAATTTCATAAAAAAGAAATTATAATTGCGTTGCAAACAACAGATCAAGTGGCCGTCAGTGAAGGCGTTAATGTCGGGGATGTGGTGGTCACCGACGGTGCATTTCTCCTTAAATCAGGCTTACTTAAAGATGAATTGGAAGGAGAATAATCATGATTGAAAAAATGGTGGCCTTTGCCTTGCGCCAAAGGCTTTTAATATCAGTCGCTGTTGTGCTTGTCGGAATCTCCGGATTTTATTCTTTGAAGAAATTGTCTATTGATGCGTTCCCGGATGTGACCAACGTTCAGGTGCAAGTGATTGCCGAAGCGCCCGGACGTTCGCCGATCGAAGTCGAGAGATTTGTCACCTTTCCCATTGAAGTCCAGATGACCGGGCTGCCGCACCTGGTGGAATTGCGTTCGCTTTCCAAGTTCGGCCTCTCGATGGTCACGATCGTTTTTGAAGATAACGTTGATATTTATTTTGCCAGGCAGTTAGTGCTGGAACGGCTTATTGAAGCCAAAGAAAAGTTGCCCGAGGGTGTTGAGCCGGCCTTGGGACCTATCTCCAGCGGCTTGGGTGAAATTTATCAATACACTCTGGAGCGTCCTAATGGAGAAGAAACCACTGAGAACTTAATGGAATTGCGTACTGTGCAGGATTGGATCGTTCGTCCTATTCTAAAGAATATTTCGGGGGTTGCCGACGTTAATTCATTCGGCGGATATGTCAAGCAGTATCAAATCATCGTCGATCCGCAGCGATTGATCAAATATGATTTGAGTTTAAAGGAAATTTCCGAGGCGGTCGCCGCCAATAACAGCAATGCCGGAGGCAATATCCTTGAGCACTTCTCTGAACAGTACATCGTTAGAGGCATTGGTATCATTCAATCGATTGAAGATATCGAGGATATTGTCCTCAAAGAAAACGAGGGCGTTCCGGTTTATGTTAAGGATGTGGCAAAGGTCGAATTCGGTCCCGAGACCCGGCAAGGCGCCCTGGTCGTCGATGGTCAAAGAGAAGGTGTTGCAGGTATCGTTATGATGATCCGCGGCGGCAGCGGAAAAGAGATCGTGACCAAGGTCAAGGAGAGGGTCAAAGAAATTAATGAGAATAAGATCCTCCCCAACGGCATCCAAGTCAAACCGTTTTATGACCGCACGGAACTGGTCGAAAAATGCCTGGAAACAGTGACGAAAGCTCTTGCTGAAGGCGGCATTTTGGTTGTCGTCATCCTTTTTCTCTTTTTAGGAAATGCGCGGAGTGCTTTGATCGTCGCGTTGAATCTTCCCATCGCGGCACTCGTAACGTTCATTGCCATGAAACAAATGAACCTTTCGGCCAATCTCATGTCGCTGGGGGGTTTGGCGATTGCTATCGGTATGATGGTGGACGGTTCGGTCGTCATGGTCGAAAATATCTTCCGGCATCTCTCTGAGAAGGGCGGTCCCGAGAAAAATCGAATCCAGGTTATTCTCGAAGCCGCTAATGAAGTCGCCAAACCGATTGTCTTTGGGATCATGATTATCATTATTGTTTTCTTGCCGCTATTTACGTTGGAGGGGATGGAGGGCAAGATGTTCAGTCCCATGGCCTATACGATCAGCATCGCGCTTTTTGCATCGCTGATCCTTTCTCTGACGGTGTCTCCGGTCTTAAGTTCGTTCTTTTTAAAAGGCGGAAAAGATGAAGATGTTTTCATTCTTCGTCTGGCGAAGAAGGTCTACTTGCCCATGCTTCGTAAAGCAATAAAGAAGAAAGTCTCTGTCATTGTCATAACCGTGGGACTATTTTTAGCAAGTTTGGCGCTTTTCCCGTTCTTGGGAACAGAGTTCATTCCTATTTTGGATGAGGGCAGCTTAACACCACAAATTATCCGCCTGCCCAGCATCGCGCTTAAAGAGTCGGTCGAGATTGAAAAGTTAGTGCAGCGCGAATTAATGAAATTCCCGGAAGTTGAGACAGTGGTATCAAAGATAGGAACAGCGGAGATTGCCACTGATCCCATGGGACCGAATCTAAGCGATCCGATCGTTGTTCTCAAGCCGCGTAAAGAATGGAAAACAACCAAGAGCAAAGAGGAATTGGTCGAAAAAATTCGTGAGTCATTAGGTAAGATCCCGGGGATCGGGCTTAATGTTACCCAGCCGATTGCTTTGCGGGTTGATGAACTTATTTCGGGTGTGAAGTCGCAGATCGCCGTTAAATTATTTGGCGACGACATGGATGTTCTAAAAAATAAGGCTGATGAAATTGCCAAAATCGTTTCCAAGGTTAAAGGGGTCGAAGACTTGCGGGTAGAGCAGGTTTCCGGTCAGTCGTATGTCGAGATCAATATCAACCGCCGGCAAATTGCCCGTTACGGAATTAATGTGGCGGATGTTCAAGAAATTATTGAGACGGCCATCGGCGGAAAAGCCGCTACGCAGGTTTTTGAAGGAGAAAAAAGATTTGACGTCCTGCTCAGATTCCCGGAAGATAAGCGTAACTCAATTGAAACAATAGGGAATATTCTCGTGAATTCGCCCGGCGGGGCCAAGGTCCCTTTGTCGCAACTGGCCGAAGTGAAATTGGTTGAAGGGCCGGTTCAGATCAGCCGGGATAATAGCAAAAGACGGATCGTCATTGAATGCAATGTGAAAGGACGAGATATCGGTGGTTTTGTCACCGAAAGTCAGGCCAGACTTAAAGAGAAATTAAAGCTCCCGGCTGGATATTACATCACCTGGGGCGGGGCCTTTGAGAATCAACAAAGAGCTATGAAGCGATTGATGATCATTGTTCCCATTACGATCGCCCTCATATTCTTCCTGCTCTATTTGGCATTCAATTCCATTAAGCAGGCCGTCTTGATTATTATCAATTTGCCTTTTGCTTTAATCGGCGGGATCGTGGCCTTGTTTATATCAAGGATGTACTTGAGCGTGCCGGCGTCCGTCGGATTTATTGCCCTCTTTGGTGTTGCTGTCTTAAATGGTGTGGTGCTGGTTTCCTATATTAATCAGTTAAGAAGGGAAGGGATGGCCCTCAATGAAGCCATTACGAACGGTTGTGAGCGCCGCTTAAGACCCGTTCTTATGACGGCTGCCGTTGCCATCCTCGGCCTTGTTCCGATTTTATTTGCGACAGGCCCGGGATCAGAAGTTCAAAAACCATTGGCGGTGGTTGTTATCGGCGGGCTAATGACATCAACCCTTTTAACACTTCTAGTTTTACCAGTTTTATATGGCTGGTTTGAGAAAGAAGAAGTAGAATTCTAAAGCCTGCCTACCGCAGGCAGGGAGGAATGCATGAAAAAGATAGAAGCTTATATCCAACCGTTTATGTTACGGAAAGTCGTCGATGCATTGAGGGCAATTCATATTCATGGAATGTCCGTGATTGAAGCCAAGGGATTTGGAAAAGAAAAGGATGAAAGTTATCCTCACCATGCGGCTGATTACATCGTCGACTTTACGCCTAAAACGAAAATTGAAATTGTTTGCAATGATGAGCAAAGCACAAAAATCATGGAAACTATTCAAAAGTCGGCTCACACCGGACGAAAAGGGGACGGCAAAATTATTGTTACGAATGTCGAGGAAGCTCTCAGTATTCGTAATAAGGATGTGAATGAGCAAGCTATTTGACGGTGAGGTCAAATAAGTAAAATATAGATTGATATTAAACAATAACCAAGGATATTTTTATGCCCTCCTTTAATGAATATTTGGCCCAAGGTAACGCGTGGTTATTTTTCCCCATGGCTATTTTACTTGGAGCGCTGCACGGATTAGAGCCCGGCCACAGCAAGACGATGATGACCGCCTTCATTGTGGCGATCCGCGGTACGGTGTGGCAGGCATTTCTTTTGGGTGTGTCGGCTACTGTTTCTCACACCGCTATTATCTGGATGCTCGCGTTTGCCGGTTTGCATTATTCTTCACGTTTGAACGTGGAGGAATTAGAGCCTTATTTTCAAATGGTAACAGGTGTTGTGGTTATTGGACTGGCTGTTTGGATGCTTTATCGGACCCGTCAGGCGCAGAAAGAAATTCATCATCACGAACATCATCACGGGGAACCGGAGTCGCAAGGCGATAGTGAATTCGGCGATGCTCATGAACGCGCTCACGCCGCAGAAATGCAGAAACAATTGGCTAATCAGCAGGTCACGACCGGGCAAATCATTTTGTTCGGTTTGACCGGCGGATTGCTGCCGTGCCCGTCGGCACTTGCCGTGCTCTTGGTATGTTTGCAGTTGAAGAAAGTAACGCTGGGTTTTGCCTTGGTGTTGGGATTCAGTATAGGGTTAGCGATCACTTTAGTAACGGTGGGAACGATTGCCGCTATTTCTGTAAAACACGCCAGCAAAAGATTCAAGGGGTTCGGTGCATTGGCGCGTAAAATTCCCTATGCCAGCTCCGCCGTATTGATTGTGATCGGCTTAGCGGTTGCGCTGCAAGGCTTGTGGCATTTGATAGTAAAGTAGATCGCAGAATTCCAAGGATGCGAAGGCACCTCTTACAAACAGATCTTTCATTGACCCGGCCGATTTTTTTAGTAAACTAATATAAGACATGTCGACACATTTCCTTTCTACTATCGAATTTCAGATGAGCCTGCTGTTGTTCGTCGCCTTGGCAGGTTATCTTCTGGCGGCACGGATCAACCAATCCGCGGTCATCGGCGAGATCCTCGTCGGACTGATCATCGGTCCGAGCTTCTTGGGTCTCATCACGTACACCGATTTTGTGCAGAGCCTGGCGCATCTGGGCGCGATCATCCTGCTGTTCGTGGTGGGTTTTGAATTTAAAATTAAGGAAGTCTTCAACCTGCGCTATGGCGTGATCGCTTTGGTCGGGGTGGTGGTCCCGTGGATCGGGGGGTACTACACCGCTAAACTTTTCGGATACAGTTTTGGGAATGCCGTTTTTGTCGGCACGGCCTTGACCGCGACCAGCATCGCTATTACCGCTAATGTATTGAAGGAAATGAACAAGCTGCAGACTCCTGCCGCCCAGGCCATTATCGGCGCCGCGGTCATCGATGACGTTCTAAGTCTTTTGGCGTTATCCCTGTCGAACGAAATTGTTTTCGGCACCCTGTCTTTTTCCACGATACTTATTCCGTTAATAAAGGCTGTTTTATTTTTGGTCATTGGGGCCTATCTGGGCGGAGCGGTCTTTACCCCGCTCATTGAGAAGATCGATCAGTCCAGCTTCGGCCGTAAGTATCCGGAGTTCGTTTTTATTTTTGCGATGATGCTCGCTTTTTTTTACGCGGCCATCGCGGAGCTTTTGGGTTTATCGGGGATCGTGGGCGCTTTTCTTGCCGGGATCTCTTTCGGGGGCGCCATGGTCCGCCATGGGAAGAGCCATAAAGAGGGCGCAGAATATCTGCACATCATTTTTGCCTCGATCTTTTTTGTATCCCTGGGAGTGCTGGTGGATATAAAGCTCTTGACGCTTAATTCCCTCGTTTTTTTGATGGTCCTGACCGTTGTTGCCATTGTCACGAAGGTGGTTGGCTGTTCTTTGCCTGCGCTTTGGCAGGGATTATCCAAAAGGGATGCGGCAATTATCGGGCTCGGCATGTCTCCCCGGGGAGAGGTCGCCATGATTATCGGGCTTATCGGTTTACGGGAAGGCATCATCAATCAGGATATCTACGCCGCCATTATTGCCATGAGCCTTATCACCACGATCTTTACCCCGATCGTGTTAAGAAATTGGTTTTATAAGGAAAGCATATAAGTCTCCCTCTAACGTATAGCTTGGACAGCGAAATACTTTACCGCAGCAACTTATCCCGCACTTATTGACGAGAATACGACCCGCACCTCGCACAAATAATCCCTGCGCTGAAAATAATCCTTGACAAAGTCTCGCTGCATGTTTATAAATAAGTCATTGTATAACTTACTTAGGCGATTTTATATTGTAAAGTAAGACTTTTCAGGCAGATTCCTATGAGGATCTGATTTAAAACTAAGGTCTAAGAAAACTTATTTAGCCGGGAAGCGGGTGGGATTGACCGGCCGTTTGGGATTATGACAGTCAGGGATGACAACAAAGATATTGACCCCAAGGTATTGAACGAGATCGTGGAAGCGATCCGCCGCATGAAGTTCGGCGAGGTCGTGGTCACGGTCTACGACTCCAAGGTCGTCCAGATCGAAAAAAAGGAAAAGAAGAGGTTTGCCTAAGCTACCACGCCTGTGGGGCATATTGTGAGTGTTGTGGTGCCTGACTGCACATGCAGAGGGGATCATGAGAGAAGCCTGCCGACCGGCAGGCAGGGAGGAAGAGTATGAGCAGAGTGAGTTTATTTGCGGGGATTTGTTTTATCACGGTGTTTTTTTCACTGCCGGCCGGGGCCGAGACCATCGAGGACATCAAGGCCACGATGGAAGAAATGAAGCGGGATTATGAAACCCGCATCAAAGGGTTGGAAGAGAGGATCGAAACTCTCAGCGGTCAGCAACAGGAGAACAGTGCCAAGATCGAGGACATCGCCACCCAACACGAGGCGCAGGCCGCTGCGATGGAGCAAAAGATCGATGCCAAAACATTGGATGTTGAATATGTCGGCCGGGGGAACGCCCCTGTCGGCAAAGGCGGACTTGTCATCGGGAATCCGTTCGGTTTCGGCAATGTTTCGGTCGGCGGCTACGCGGATGTCGAGTACGGTGATTTTGAAAAAACCAATTCCACGTTTAATCAGCATCGCTGGATTATTAATATCGGCGCTTTTCCCCACGAGCGTTTGCGTTTTACTTCTGAATTGGAAATTGAATATGGCGGTCCCAATGTTCCCAATGCCGATGGAGAAATCAAAGTGGAACAGGCCTACATGGATTTCTTGATCAATGACGCCGTTAATGTCAGGGCCGGAGCGCTGCTTGTTCCGTTCGGACGCTACAATCTTTATCATGATTCGGATCTGCAGAATTTAACCGAGCGGCCGATCGTGGCCAGGGATGTCATTCCTACCACTTGGACCGAAGCCGGGGCCGGTATTTTTGGCGGGTTTAATCCGGTTTTGGGAAGTTATGAGGATTTGAATTTAAATTATGAATTGTATATGGTCAACGGTCTTGATACCGGATTCTCGGATACCGGGTTATCGGGAGCGCGCGCCAGTTTGAAGACCGATAATAATGATGATAAAGCCGTGGTCGGCCGTGTGGCCGCCAGTCCTTGGCTTAACCAGGAGGTCGGGGTCAGCGGTTATTGGGGAGAATATGACACCGCCGGTCATGCCATCGCCGGTGTGGGCGTTGATTCGTTAGTGACGATCGGGCCGTTGGAATGGATCAATGAATATGCCTATTTTGGTGTTGAGCAAGGCAGCAGTGATGTGGCGAATTTTTTTCAAGGCGCGTATAGCCAATTGAATTACGATTTTTGGTTCAAATGCCTCGACAATTCATTTTTAGGACGAGGTTTCAAAGATCCCAAAATGACACTGGTCGGCCGTTATGACTGGGGTTTGATCAGCGACGACAGTGACGCCTCGCGCGGCAACAATAAAGAAGACCGCTGGACGTTGGGTTTCAATTACCGTCCGGTCGACAATTTCGTCTATAAACTTGAATATCAGTGGAATCAAACGAGCAACGAAGCGCTGGAGCGCGGGGATAACAATGGCTTTCTTACGTCTATGGCCATTGGATTCTAGAAATTTTGTCTATGGTTATTCCAAAACAATGGCGGGGTGGGTCGCTTCGGTTTGTGTCTGTCCCCGGGATCGTGCTCCTGGTCAGCGCGCCTGGATTTGCCGCGACCTATCTCACGGTTGAGCAGGCTCAGCAAGTGATCTTCCCGGGCCAAAATTTTACGGCCGTGGCATTGATCTTGTCGGAAGAAAATCAGAAAGCTCTGGAGACGCAGTATGGCCTGCCGGTGCATTCTGTAAAACAAAAAATCTGGCGCACGGAGCAGGGCGGGTTCTTCATCATTGATAAAGTGATCGGCAAACATGAATTGATCACCTATGCCGTGGGGATCAATCCGGACGGCAGCATACGCCAGGTCGAGGTCATGGATTACCGCGAAGCCTATGGTGATGCGATCCGGCAGAAAAGATGGCGGCGGCAATTTATCGGGAAGACCGCCGCGTCTTCTCTTGAACTCGATGCGGATATAAAAAATATCAGCGGGGCCACCTTATCCTGCCGTCATGTCACGGAAGGTGTTAAACGGATAATGAGTTTGTATGAACTTGTGCTTAAAAAATAAAATTCGACGCTGCCGTCCGCTGTTAGGGACGTATGTGGAAGTGGCGGTGGAGCATGATGATAGCGGCCAAGCCCAGGCGGCCGTTAACGCGGCTTTTGCCGCCGTGGAGCGCGTGCACAAATTAATGAGTTTTTATGATCCGGAAAGCGAAATCTCCCGGCTTAACTGTTTGGCGGCACAGCAGGATGTAGTGGTCAGTGTTGAGACTTATCATGTGCTGCAGCGGGCCAAGGAATTGTATGAACGCACGCAGGGGATATTTGATATCACCGTTGCTGCTGAATTGCTGGAGCGGGGAGTATTGCCCAAGCCCGCGTTCTTTAAAAAACAAAAAGATTATTACGGGAGAACAAAGGATATCGTTTTGCTGCCCGATAGAAGCGTGCGTTTTTTACAGCCTCTGCAGATCGATCTGGGCGGCATCGCTAAGGGATTTGCCGTTGATCAGGCCATTGAGGTTTTAAAGCAGAACGGTATGGATAACGGCTGTGTCAATGCCGGCGGCGATATGCGCTGTTTCGGGGATGAAGAGCAACCGGTGTTGGTGCGGCATCTCTTGGCGCCGGATCAATTTTTGCCGCTCCCCGCGTTAAAAGATGCGGCCTTGGCCACCTCAGCCAATTTTTATGAATACGAGGAGAAAGATCCTTTGCTGTGCGCCCAAATTCATGGACAGACCAGGAAACCGTTGCTTGCTCCGCTGAGCGTATCGGTGCGGGCGCAGTCGTGCCTGGTCGCGGATGCTCTGACGAAAATAGTTTTTGCTTTAAAAAAGGGATCGGCTGCGGTATTGTCGGAATTCGGTGCGGCCGCGTTTATTGTTTATCCTGATGATAAAATTTTATGTTATGATGGAAAATTATTACGTAAAGGAAAATTGGGATGAGAGGGAAAGATGTCCGTTTCAGCCAGTGGTTGAATGTTTGGTTCTACGGTGTTTTTAGCGTGCTCTTCTTCTCCGGGGTGATCTGGTTGGTGGTGCATAACGCGGGGACAGTGGGAACAGAGGGGGAAGGTTTCGACGGGCAGGTGAGTCCGTTGGAGCCGTGGCTGTTGAAAATTCACGGGGCCGCGGCCATGGGATCGCTGGTGATCCTGGGTGTTCTGATCCCGTCGCATATGCAGCGCGCTTGGCAGCTGAAGCGCAATCATTTTCCCACCGTGGCCATAGTCGGTTTGTGTCTTTTGATGGCGATCAGCGGATATGGTTTGTATTATTGCGGCAGCGATGCCTGGCGGGCGTGGATCAGCGGTTTTCATAGCGTGGCCGGATGTGCCCTGCCGCTGGTCTTGGTTTGGCATATTTTTTCGGGCAGAAAAAGAAAATAGAAGGAACATCTTTCAATGCAGACAGTTATTGTTATATTTATTGTTGGAGTGAGCGCAGCGTATTTGATCCGTATTTTTATCAGATCGCTCCGCGCCAACAAAAAAGGTCATTGTTCTTCTTGCGGGAAGGAATAGAGGTATGCAGGCAGCGAGTTGGTTTAAAAAAATATTTTCCAAGAAACAGGAATGCGTCTGTCAGGCTGAGCTGAAATCCCTGAGCCAGGTCGAGCCGGGGCATCAGGTGCGTGTGGAGTGCCTGCGCGGAGAAGACGGCGTATGCCAGCGTTTGCGGGAAATGGGGTTTTGCGAATCTTCGGTCGTTGAGAAGATCGCGGATACCGGCGCGCTTTTGTGCAAGGTCTGTGATGCCAAAGTGGTCATCAGCAAAGATCTGGGGAAAAATATCATCGTCAAAGAAGTGTGTGAGTGCAAAGGACATACCATGGAAGGTAAGCATATTCTTTTAAGCCAGATGCCGATCGGCCAACCGGGGACCATTAAGGGTTTTACCGTTGAGAGCGACGACTGCGAACGTATCGAAGAAATGGGGCTGACCCCCGGCGAGAAGGTCGAGGTCATCCGCTACGCGCCTCTGGGCGATCCGGTTGAGATCAAGATCCGCGGTTATTGCCTTTCGTTGCGCAAAGCAGAAGCGGATTTGATCATGGTCACGGTTGCCGCTTAAGATAAGGAAAGACATGCCCACCGAACTTTCTGCCGTCGAACCGAGATCTGATATTAAAACCATCGTTCTCGCCGGCAATCCCAATTCAGGAAAAACCACCCTCTTTAACGCCTTCACGAAGCTCCGCCAAAAGGTCGGGAATTATCCCGGCGTCACCGTCGAGAAAAAAAGCGGTACGCTGGTCCTGGCCCAGGACCGTGTCGTCAATGTGATCGATCTGCCCGGAACGTACAGCCTGGCGGTCCGTTCTCCGGACGAACAGGTCGCCCGCGATGTTTTGCTCGGCCGTACCGCCGATACCCCTAAACCGGATGTTGTGGTGTGTGTCGTCGATGCCGGAAATTTGGAACGCAATCTTTATTTAGTCAGCCAGATCCAAGACCTCGGCGTCCCGATGGTCATTGCCCTGAACATGATGGATGAGGTCAGCCGTCAGGGCAGGGAGATCGATATCGAAAAGTTGTCGCAGAAGCTCGGTATTCCCGTGGTCCCGACCGTGGCGAATCAGAATCAGGGGATCGAAGAATTAAAGAAATTGATCTCGCAGGGCGTTGAAAAAAAATATAAGCGGGTCTGGCGCATGGCGCCGGATATGGAAGAAGAGGTCCAGCATCTGGTGCGTCTTCTGGTGCAGCATCAGAAAATGGATACGCATGAGGCTTTTGCCGAGGCGCTGATCCTGATGTCGCTGGGCGCAAAATTGAAGAATGAGGAGAAATCCAACTCGCCAAAACGTTTTTATAAAGAAGAATTGATCAACCAGATCCAGCTCATCCAGGAACGCCTGCGTCAGAAAGGATTGCGGGCTCGGACGGCCGCGATCGAGGCCCGCTATGACTGGATCAAGGCCATTCTGAAAGAATGCGTCCATGATAGAAATAAAAAAGGCCCGGACCTGACCGAGAAGATTGACGCGGTCTTAACGCATAAGGTCTTCGGCTGGGTATTTTTTATAGGGATCATGACCTTCATGTTTTATATGATCTTCACCTTCGCCTCGGTCCCGATGGACTGGATCGACGGGATGTTCGGAAAGCTGGGGACTTGGGTGAGCTTGGTCATGCCGGCGGGGGACCTGCGTGATCTCATCGTCAACGGTGTCATTGCCGGGGTCGGCGGGGTGGTGATCTTCTTGCCGCAAATTTTGATCTTGTTCTTTTTTATCGGGCTTTTGCAGGATACGGGT
>MHGP01000051.1:25312-30908 GCA_001805615.1 Omnitrophica WOR_2 bacterium RIFCSPHIGHO2_02_FULL_48_11 | reverse complement strand
CAAGGTGGGGCTGCACGGAAAATCTTTTATCCCGCTTTTGAGTTCCTTTGCCTGCGCGATCCCCGGGATCATGTCGGCGCGAACGATCGAAAGTCCGAAAGATCGCTTAGTGACGATCCTGGTCGCGCCGCTCATGAGCTGCTCGGCGCGTTTACCGGTATATGCGATCATGATCGCGGTCTTGATGCCGGCGGCCTCAGGCCTGCAAAAGGCCGGGATCCTGCTCATCATGTATATGATCGGCATCATCGGGGCCTGCTTGATGGCCTGGTTTTTTAAATCAACTTTGTTACGTTCCCAGAAACCGGTCTTTATCATGGAATTGCCGCCGTACCGTTTTCCGTCGTGGAAAGCGGTCGCGATCCAGATGTGGGAACGCAGCCGGCTTTTTTTAAAACGTGCCGGGACGATCATATTGGCGATCTCGATCCTCCTGTGGGCGCTGATGACGTATCCCAAATTTTTAGGCGGAGAAAAAGGCGACGCGCTCCAGCACAGTTTTGCCGGACAGGCCGGGACGCTGCTCGAACCCGTGATCAAGCCGTTGGGTTATGATTGGCGTATCGGCATCGGTTTGATCGGATCGTTCGCCGCGCGGGAAGTCTTTGTCTCCACTATGAGCATTGTTTTTAATCTCGGGGATGCGGCCGAAGAAAATTCTCTCCGGGAAGCCTTTGCCAAAGCGCAATGGCCCGACGGAAAACCCCTGTTCACGCCGCTGGTCTGTTTAAGCTTGATGGTCTTTTATGTTTTTGCTCTGCAGTGCGTCAGCACGATCGCGATCGTCTATCGCGAAACAAATTCTTGGCAATGGCCTTTGTTCCAGTTTGTTTATATGGCTATCCTGGCGTATTGGGCGGCCCTTGTGGTGTATCAGGGAGGGCGGCTCTTGGGCTTTGTGTAAAAATTCTTTATCTTTCACCAATTGTATATTTTATTGACCAAGTCAATTTTTCTAGTAAACTAATATCAGATAGCTGTATCGGTCCCCATACCATCCAGTGAGCGACTCCCATATTGAGGTAAGGTTTATTTATCCGGCAGTTATTGTTCGTTAACCAGGTGCTTCGAACGAAGCGTCTTAAAAAAAAGGAGACAGTATGGCTTTTCAAGGTGGACAAGGTGGGTATGACCGACAGCCGAGGGAAATGCACAAAGCGGTTTGCTCGGATTGCAAAAAAGAGTGCGAAGTTCCTTTCAAACCCCGAGGCGACCGTCCTATTTACTGCAAAGATTGCTATTCAAAACGGAAAGATAGCGGCCGTTAAAAGGTCGCTGTTTTTTTCGGAACAATGCCCGGCAACAAACCTCTTACGCTTGATAAGTTGTGAGAGGTTTGTTGTTTGTGGCCGCATATTAAATAATTCTATAAAGGATGCTTACTGCTTTGTCCTCTCATCCCTCCGAAGATATCCCTCTGCAATTGAAACGCGCGTTTAGTTTTCGTGAATCCTTAGGACTGGATACCAACGCGATGCGTTTGGTCAACAGCCAGGGCGACGGCCTGGCGGGGCTGATCATCGACCGTTTTAATAAAAATTTTGTGGTGTATATTTTAGATGCCCGCTGGTATCCGCATCAAAAGGCGATCCGCGATGCTTTGGCTGAACATTTTGAGGTTGCCTATCTGGTCTTCAAGGACCGCACCGTGTCGCAGACCCGCAGCGCGTCCCATATCGCGGTTGATGTACTGATCGGCCAGGGGAATTCCCAAACGATCGTCGAAGAAAACGGCTTGCGTTTCCACGTCGACCTCAACGACAATCTCAACCAGGGATTATTTTTGGACATGCGTAAGAACAGAAAGCTTGTGGCCTCCTACGCCCCGGGCCGCGCGGTCTTGAATTGTTTCGCCTACACATGTTCCTTCGGGGTCTATTGCCGGAAGTCCGGCGCTTCCCGGGTGACCAATGTGGACATCAGTGCGAAATTCCTGCAGAAAGGAAAAGAAAATTACCGCCTTAACCATCTCCGGGAAGGCCGCAGCGAATTTGTCAACGAGCACGCCGTGCATTACCTGGAACGCGTCGCGAAACGGAACAACCTGTTTGATATCATCATCCTTGATCCGCCTTCGTTCTCGCGGTTCAAGGGAACGGTGTTCAGCGTCAAGAAAGATATGCCCCTGTTGATCGAGAAAGCGTTCCGTGCGTTGACTCCGGAGGGCATGCTTTTCGTTTCGACGAATTTGAGTTCGATCTCCCGTCCGCAGATCGAAGAGTGGGCGCATCTTGCGGCCAAGAAAACCGGACGCAAGATCATTGAGGTGAACCGCCTGGGCCAGGATATTGAATTCCGCGGGAGCGGTTTGATGAAGGAAAGCTTCCTGTCCGCGGTCTTGCTGAAAACTGTGAGCGTTTAAAATGTTATGAGGTAAAAGGGCGGGAGGGTGCTATAATCACTCTCCTTAGACCAATCCAGGTGAGGGAAGCAAGGGAAGTACGGTTGAATAAAAAGGAGCCATTATCAAAAAACTCATGACTTCACACAAAGGAAGAAAGTGCAAGCATCCCCGGTGCAAACATATTTTGAGCATTTATAACCATGAAGCCTTTTGCCATCTTCATTCCGGTCATTCCTGGCAGGATCAAAGGGTCGTGGGCGGCCCGCGACGCAGTGCAAATTAACAGAGTATAAATAATTTTATTCAAGCGATCGGAGATCCTATCTCAAAGACTCTTGAAATTATAAGCATGCTTGCCTTCAATCCCGTATTCTGGATCATCGTGTTCTTCCTCTGGCCGTTCGGCCGGAGAAGAGATTAATACCCCCGCAGCCCGCCCCCGATTCTTGTCACTTGATATGCCTATTTACTCGAATAAGGAAATCTGATAATATCGGTAACAAAATAGGTTTATAGACGGCCCTCAAAACGATGATTCGTAACCTCTCACTGCGCAAAGAAAACATCCTCTTTACATTTCTGGTGGTCTTACTCATCGGGATGCAGCTTCCTTCCTTCCAAAAGGATTATCTTCCGGTTAAGGATTCCTTTTCTATTTTTGCCATGTTTTATTATTTTTATTCTGAATTTTTTTATCATGGCCACCTGGCGCAGTGGGCGCCTTTCGAGATGTATGGTTTGCCGACGCATTTTCTGCAATGGCAGGCCTTGACTCCGGCGGGGTACCTATGCCTGTTGGTAGGAAAAATTCTGCATGTCGAAAATGTCATGCTCTTGTTCAAGGTGTCCATCCTCGGTGATCAGCTGATGGTGCTCGTGGGAAGTTTTCTTTTGGCGCGGATTTTATTCCGAAATCCTGCCACGGTCTTTGTCGTCTGCCTGGCGGCGATCGCTTCTTCCTTCTGGTACACGCAGCTTTCTTTCAATTTTCGCATGTACTATATGCTGCCGCTGATTTTTTATTTATTTATCCGGTTTTATGAGGAGCAGCTGCCGGCATACTTTTGGCTGGCTTGGACGGCTTTCGTTGTTTCTTTGGCCGGGATGACGATTTATTTTATCAGTGTGTGGGCATGGATCCTTTGTATCTTTCATGCATGGATGATCTCTGTTAACCCCAAATGTTTGTTGGGTCTTTTTAACAGGGAGAGGAAAAATATTGCAGCCGCGGTTTTATTCTTTGTGACCGCGGCGTGTTTTTTGTATTTTTTGGTGAATATAACCGACGGGGTGCAGTTTTACAATGTCGGACGGGACAGCGGGGCAGGGAACACCGCCTTGAATGAATTCTTAAGCTACGGAGAGAACCCGACGGTCGCTGCTTTGGTGAAAAGTTTTATTTACGCGGAACCGTTATTTTTGCCGATCGGGTCGCGGATGGATATCTCGGTCTATGCCGGATTGCTGCCGTTGTTCTTTTTTGTTTGGGCCTTGTGCAGGGTCAGGAATCGTTATTATTTCGCTTTTTTGACCATGGCAGCGTCGCTGGTCTGGTTGTCGTTCGGCGGATTATTTGCCAGCTGGGTTTATCAGTTCCCGCTGATGAAATATTACCGCCACATCGGTCATGTTTACGGCCTGGTGAAAATACTGCTCATCATCTGCGCGGGGTTCGGTCTCAATGATTTCTGGATGGCAGCGGCAAAGACGCGCTGGCGGCTCGGTCTGCTCATCATTCTCTTTTTTATTTTTATGCTGGATGTGACCGCGCCGAGCCAGGGAGAGGCTTTTGCGCAATGGCAGTTTTTATCTTCCGATTTTAAAAATATTTTCGCGGGATATTCTTTTGAACGGTTTGTTTACCGGTTTTATCCGTACATTATTCTCTTTGCGGGCGTGTTGCTTTTCAGCACGGTCCGTTTTTTTATGAAGACCATGAAATTTTCTCCGGCGGTACTGGAAAAAATCTTGTGCCTGGCGCTTTTGGCGGCGTTTGGCGTGGATATGCTTTCTTTCCGCAGCTGGGTTGATAAAAACGTGCCGCGGTTGCCGCCGGAAGAGCATGCGAATTTGTCCGGCTTCAACGTTTCTCCCATGGCGTATCAGGAGGTGCGGGCGTTTGCGCCTGTTTCGGAAAGACAAAAAAAAGCTTATGCTTTGGCGAATCGCAAAGACGGCCTTTCCGGCGGATACGCGCATTATTACAGCTTTCTGATGTATGACCCATGCGATCCGCAATACCGCACTCTTTTACTCAGCACGAGTATCAAGGACCTGATGGAGATCAATCCGATGTTCCCGCAGCTTTTGGATCATTGCGCCGACGGCAGGCCGAAATTGTCCCTGATGTCCCAGCCTAAAATTTTGAGCACGTTGGAGGAGACAAAAAATTATTTTCAGTCCATTCATGGGGTGATGAACCGTATCGTCGGTACTTCTCCGGCCAAAGCGGCGGAGGCGCTTTTGGCGGCGAAAAAGATCCTCAGTCAGCAGCTGGTTTTAACGATCGACCCAAAAGCCGTGAGAACAGATGCCTACCAGGCGCGCGGCACAGCCGATCCCTTAGGAGAAGTTAAAGTTGAGCAGTTTGATGCCAACCGGATCAAGCTGCAGGTGGCGGTTGCTGAAAAAGAAGGCGCGTGGCTGGTTTATAAAGATGCCTATCACCCTGCTTGGCAGGCCAGAGTTGATGGTAAGAAAACACCGATTGAACGCGCGTTTTTCAGTTTTAAAGCGGTGTATTTGCCTTTTGGGAAACACGCCGTTGAGCTGCGTTTTCAGCATGGGCTGACCAGTGTGCTGAGCTATTTTATCTTTCTTATAGGTACGGTTTTTGCTCTGTGTATATTGGCTGTTGCGGTGAGGTTGATGTTGACAAAGGGGGGGACTTATGATATTTATGAGCACACTGCATTGACAAGGAAAAAACTATGAAAGTCGTGATTTTAGCCGGTGGTTTAGGGACCAGAATCGAAGAAGAAACGGTGGTGACACCCAAGCCCTTGGTGCGCATCGGAGATTATCCTATCTTATGGCATATCTTGAAGATATATTCCAGCCAAGGATTCAATGACTTCATTATTTGCCTGGGGTATAAGGGCTATCTGATCAAAGAATATTTTGCCAATTACTTCCTCCATCAATCGGACGTCACCTTTGACTTTTCCAGCGGCGAAGCCAGCAAGATCATCCATAATAAGAAAGTGGAGCCCTGGAAGGTGACATTGGTCGATACCGGGATCAATACGCAGA
>MHGP01000051.1:21082-25298 GCA_001805615.1 Omnitrophica WOR_2 bacterium RIFCSPHIGHO2_02_FULL_48_11 | reverse complement strand
TAGCGATCCTTTGATGCATCTTGTGAAATTCCAACAGAGAATTTATGCTGGCTTACGGGGATGTGGTGGCGGATATCAACTTAAATTCTCTGTTGGAATTTCACAAGATGCATCAAAGGATCGCTACTGTCACGACGATACATCCGCCGGCCAGGTTCGGCAACTTGACCCTCGATACAAACGGAAATGTGATCTGTTTTAAGGAAAAACCCGAGGAAGAAGGCGGCTGGATCAGCGGCGGGTTTTTTGTTTTAAATCCGGAAGTGTTTGATTATATCGAGGATGATGCGACGATATGGGAGCGGGATCCGGTCAATAAGCTGGTGGATGACCAGCAGTTAGCCGCCTACACTCATCAGGGATTTTGGAAATGCATGGATACGCTGCGTGATAAAAACGAGTTAATCGAATTGTGGAACAAGGACCAGCCGTGGAATTTGTGGGATAAAGCCCGTCATGAACAAACGATTTTGGAGCCATAAGCGTGTTTTGGTTACTGGTTTTGAAGGATTTTTAGGCTCTAATCTGACAAAAAAACTTCTTACCACGGGGGCCTCTCTCGCCGGTGTCGATGTCAAATCCCGCCAAGGCCAATATATCCTCAGTAAAAAAGATTATGACCGCCTGAAAATTTATCAGGGCAATGTCGCCAATCACCGCTGGTTGACCCGGGTCATTAAAAATTTTAAACCGCAGATCGTTTTTCATTTAGCCGCCGAAGCCATCGTTGAGCGCAGCCTGCAGAATCCCCAGAAAGCCTTTGTTTCCAATATCGGGGGGACCTGGTCGCTTTTGGAGGCGTGCCGTCAGCAGCCCGGCATCGAGGCCATTGTCATTGCCTCCAGCGATAAAGCGTACGGCAGCCACGACCGCTTGCCCTACCGGGAGTCCTCCCGGTTGAACGGCCAATATCCTTATGATGTCTCAAAAAGTTGTTCCGATCTGATCGCCAATACTTATCATTGCACGTACGGCCTGCCGGTCGCGGTGACGCGCTGCGGGAATATTTTTGGCCCGGGGGACCTCAATTTTTCCCGCATTGTTCCGGATACAATCCGTTCCATTATCCATAATAAAACGGTCAAGATCCGCAGCGATGGAACGTTCACCCGGGATTATGTGTATGTCAACGATATCCTCGACGGGTATATTCTTTTAGCCGAAAATCTGCAGAAATTAAAATTGTCCGGGGAGGCCTTTAATTTCAGTTATGGAAATCCTTTGTCGGTGATCGCTCTGATCAAAAAACTTTATGCGGTGGCGGACTGCGCGCCCAATTATCAGATCTTAAGAGAAGCCCGCTATGAAATAAAACATCAATACCTTTCCTGCGTTAAGGCGCGCCGGATCTTGGGGTGGCGCCCGACGGCGAAACTGGAGTCGGCTTTAAAAGAAACAATGAACTGGTATGAACAGCATTTGGCACGATAATCTATGTTGATCAAGCAAACTTTTAGCGAGCGGGTTGAGGCGACCTTACGGGAATGGAAGACAGAATTCCGGCAGCGTCCGGAGGAATTAAGCATTCCTGTCAAAGACCGCGGGACGACCATAGCATTCTTGCAGCCGATTTGTGCAGATTTAGGAGAGCGGCACTCCGAGGTCATCGCTTTATTGGCGGAGTGGCGAGAACGCGATTGGGATGCGTATCCGACGGTTTTTAAAGTTACCCGAGAAGGCACGGCCCGCTGGATGCAGGCGCAGTTGATCGACCGCAAAGACCGCATCCTTTTTTTGCTCGTTACTCCCCAGCAGAAAATCATCGGCCATCTGGGATTGTCAAATTTTGATTTTGCCAAATGCGAGGCGGAGATCGACAGCGTGGTGCGGGGAGAAAAAGGGATTTTGCCGGGGGTGATGACCAAGGCGCTCGAGGCTTTGACCGCCTGGACTTTGGATGAATTAGGCGTCAAGCGGTTGTTGCTGCGGGTTTTTTCCGACAATGCGACGGCGATCAAATTATATGAACGCTGCGGATTTAAACGGGAGAGAGAAATTCCTTTGCATAAAATTCAAGAAGGCGATGTTATTCAATATGAGGAAATTCTTCCCGGGCAAAATTTGTCGGTGGATCGTATTTTTCTGCTGATGAATTTTTCTGCCGATAAAAGCACCAAGGGGCGGCGATGACAAAGAAAATGATCTTAACCGCCGGGCCTTCCATCACCCAGAAAGAATTGGACTATGTCGCTGATGCGGCCCAAAACGGCTGGAATGAAAAGTGGAATGAATATATCAAGAAATTTGAGAGCGCCTTTGCCGCCTATGTGGGATGCAAATACGCTTTAGCGACCTCCAGCTGTACCGGGGCGATGCATTTGGCGTTATTGGCCTTAGGGATCCATGAAGAGGATGAGGTCATTGTTCCTGACCTGGCTTGGGTGGCGACCGCCAGTGCCGTCAAATATGTCGGCGCCAAACCGGTGCTCGTCGATGTTTTGCCGGACACCTGGTGTATTGATCCGCAATGCATCAAGGAGGCGATCACCGAAAAAACCAGGGCGATCATGCCGGTGCATTTGTACGGCCATCCCTGCGAAATGGATGAGATCCGTACCTTGGCCCAGGAGCACGGCTTGCTGGTCATCGAAGATGCGGCTCAGGCCATCGGGTCCTTGTATAAAGACAAACGGCCCGGGGCGTTAAGCGATGTCAGCTGTTTTAGTTTTCAGGGCGCGAAGATCATGGTGACCGGAGAAGGCGGCATGCTCGTCACCGACGACGTGAAGATCTTTGAGAAGGCGAAATTTTATAATGACCACGGCCGCGATCCCAAGGGAAGTTTTTGGATCCAGGAGGTCGGTTTTAAATATAAAATGTCCAACATCCAGGCGGCCTTAGGGCTGGCCCAGTTGGAGCGGCTGGACGATCTGGTGCAAAAGAAAAAGCAGGTCTATCAGTGGTATCACGAACGTTTATCGACTATCCCCGGGATCGGATTGAACGTCCAGCGCCCTTATACTTGCAATAATTATTGGATGAGCTGTCTGGTGCTGGAGGGGAATTTTTATGTGACGCGGGATGAGCTCATGAAGCAGCTGAAGGAAGAGTACGGCATTGACTCGCGCACATTTTATTATCCGGTCAGTGAGTTTGCTCCTTTTGAAAAATCTTTTATAACTCCGGTGAGCCATCAGCTTTCCTCCCGCGGCATCAATCTGCCGTCGGGATACGCGATTACCGAGGAGAATGTCGATTATATTGTCAAAAGTATTCGGAATATTTTAAAGGTGTAAAATGGACTTAGCGCAGCAAGCCAGACAAATACGAAAAAAGATCCTGCAGATGCACCACCGGGCCAACAGCTCGCATGTCGGCTCTGCCTTGTCTTGCCTCGACCTTTTGGTTGCGCTGTATTTTGATATTTTAAAGATCGATCCGCAGCATCCGGCGGCCCCGGAGCGGGACCGTTTCATTTTAAGCAAAGGGCATGCCGCCAGCGCTTTGTATGCGACCTTGGCCGCGAAAGGTTTTTTTTCTCCGGCGATCCTCGACGGATATTGCCAGGACAATGGGCAATTGCCGGGGCATGTGACGCGCGGGTATGTGAGCGGGGTGGAGGCGTCCACCGGTTCCTTGGGCCACGGGTTAGCGATGGGTGTAGGAATGGCCTTGGCCGCCCGTTTCGATAAGTTGGATTACAAAACATTTGTTTTGCTTTCGGACGGCGAGTGCGATGAAGGCTCAACGTGGGAAGCCGCTCTCTTGGCCGCGCATAAAAAATTGAGCAACCTTGTTGCGATCATTGATTACAATAAAATTCAATCCTTCGGCCGGACACAGGACGTGATCAACCTGGAACCGTTCAAAGACAAATGGGCCTCGTTCGGCTGGTCGGTGAAAGAGATCAACGGCCATAATTTTGATGAAATCCGCAGCACCTTTAAAACGATCCTTTTTGCGCCGGATAAGCCAAGCGTCGTGATCGCGCATACGGTTAAGGGCAAGGGCGTCTCTTTTATGGAAGACAAACTGGAGTGGCATTATAAGGCGCCTAACCGGGAACAGCTGGAGGCGGCGCTGAAAGAATTGGATGCGGTTTTATGAGAGAAGCTTTTATTCAAACGTTATTGACGCTGGCCCAAGAACGCCGGGATATTTTTCTGGTCACCGGTGATATGGGATTTTCTGTCCTGGAACCTTTCCGCGACCGGATCCCGGAGCGTTTTATTAATGCCGGGGTCGCCGAACAAAACATGATCGGTGTCGCGGCCGG
>MHGP01000051.1:1660-21056 GCA_001805615.1 Omnitrophica WOR_2 bacterium RIFCSPHIGHO2_02_FULL_48_11 | reverse complement strand
TTGTTTATTCCATTATCCCTTTTGCCTGCATGCGCTGCTTCGAGCAGATCCGCAATGACCTCTGTATGCCGAAATTGAACGTTAAGATCGTCGGCATCGGCACGGGGTATCATTACGGTCCGGCGGGGACAACGCATCATGCCATTGAAGATGTGGCCTTGATGCGGGCTTTGCCGGGAATGAAAGTTATTGATCCGTCCACGCCGCAGGAAGCGCAGGAGGCGCTGAAGGCGGTGGCGGATGAGGCGGGCCCCGTGTATATCCGTTTAGGAAAATATCAAGGCGATTCGGTTTTTAATCATGCCAATAAATTTGTTATCGGCCAGGCTAATATTCTGGAAGAGGGAGAAGACCTGGCGGTCATTTCCTCCGGCAGCGTGGTTTATAATGTGCATAAAGCTTTACAAATTTTGCGGGGGCAGGGATTGCGCGGCCGGTTGATCCATATGCCGACGATCAAACCCATTGACGAAGAAATGATCCGGCAGACAGCGAAAAAAACAGAAGTGATCTTTACCGTTGAAGAAAATAATATCATCGGTGCTTTAGGCAGTGCGGTCGCCGAGGTCCTGGCCGAGGGCCGCTGCAATGTTCATTTCAGACGTTTGGGCATCGGTGATGTTTATGAAAAAGCGATCGGCAGCCAAACCTTTTTACAAGGTAAGCACGGTTTGACACCGGAAACGTTGGCTAAAAGGATCCAGGAAGAACTGGCGAGCATTATTTTATGACGGAAAAAGAACAGAACAGCAAAGAGCAGGCCTTGCGCAAAGAAATTTTTGCCAAAGTGAAGGACCTGTATCAACTGAAACATAAAGCATCCGGTTTTATTCCCGGAGAATCTGTGGTGCCCTATGCCGGCCGGGTTTATGACGAGGAGGATATGATCTCGCTCATGGATGCTTCGCTGGATTTTTGGTTAACGGCCGGCCGGTTCGCTCAAGAGTTTGAAAAATCTTTAAGCGAATACCTGGGCCGGCGCGCCTGCCTTTTGACGAACTCCGGATCATCGGCGAATTTATTGGCGGTGGCAGCGCTGACCTCGCCGGCCTTGGAAGACCGGCAGCTCAAGCCGGGCGATGAGATCATCACCGTGGCGTGCGGTTTTCCGACGACGGTAAATCCTATTCTGCAGAATCAGTGTGTGCCGGTCTTTGTCGATGTAGATCTGGGGACGTATAATGTTTCTGTCGAAAAACTTGAGCAGGCGATCTCGCCCAAAACCAAAGCCATCATCCTGGCGCATACCTTAGGGAACCCGGCGGATCTGGCGAAAATTTTAGCGTTGGTTAAAAAACATAAGCTGTGGTTCATTGAAGACTGCTGCGATGCTCTGGGTTCAAAGTATCAGGGGAAATATGTGGGCACCTTCGGCGATATGGCGACGTGCAGTTTTTATCCGGCGCACCATATCACGATGGGAGAAGGCGGCGCGGTTTTGACCGACGATCTTAAATTGAAAAAGATCTTGGCGTCTTTCCGCGATTGGGGCCGGGACTGCTGGTGCGATCCGGGTCAGTCCAATACCTGCGGCAAGCGGTTCGCCTGGCAGTTGGGCGATCTGCCTTACGGATATGATCACAAATATATTTATTCTCATATCGGTTATAATTTGAAAGCGACCGACATGCAGGCGGCCGTCGGAGTATCGCAATTAAAGAAGCTCGACCGCTTTACCGTGCTGAGAAAAAACAATTTTCAACGGCTGTATCAGCATTTAAAACCTTACGAGAATTATTTTCTCCTGCCGCAATGGGACAAAGACAGCGACCCGAACTGGTTTGGTTTTCCACTTTTGGTCAAGGAGACAGCGCCTTTTGGCCGGGATGAGATCGTGCAATATCTCGAGGAACGCAAGATCGCCACGCGCATGCTCTTCGGCGGGAATCTCTTGAAACAGCCGGCGTATAAAAATAGGCCGCACCGCGTCGCCAGCGCTTTAAAGAACACCGAGACCGTGATGCAGGACCTTTTTTGGATCGGTGTCTATCCCGGATTGACCGAGGAGCATTTGGATTATGTGTGTCGTACTTTTAAGGAGTTCTTAAAAAACGGCAAATTCGAAAAGAGGGTTCATGAAGACGATATCCGTCATATCCGCAGTACTTAACGAAGAATCCAACGTGCTCGAGGTGCATCGGCAGATCAAGGATGTTTTTGAACGGATCGCCGGCAAATACGATTACGAACATATTTTTTTGGATAACGGCAGCACCGACCACACGGTGGATATTTTGCGGGAAATGGCGGCCCGGGATAAACGGGTCAAGGTTTTGGTGCATTCGAAAAATTTCGGGCCCATGGCGAGCACCATGAACGGTTATCGCCATGCGTCGGGCGATGCGGTGATCTGTTACGAAGCGAATTTGAAAGATCCGCCGGAGCTGATCTTGACGTTCATTGAATATTGGGAACAAGGATACGATGTGATTTACGGGATCCGCGATAAAACCAAGGATCCGGCGTGGCTGCTTTTTATGCGTAAGTTTTTTTACCGGCTGGTGAATGCCTTGGCCAACGAAGAACTGCCGAAAGATGCCGGCGATTTTCGCCTGGTCGACCGCAAGGTCGTTCAGGAACTCATCAAGCTGGAAGATTATAAACCGTATATCAGGGGATTGATCGCTTCCATCGGATTTAAGCAGAAGGGTGTTGTTTATCAGCGGCGGGCGAGGCCGGCCGGGAAATCCAAAAGCAGTATCGGCCACCTGATCGATTTTGCCATCAATGCCATTATCAGCTATTCGATCCTGCCGATACGCCTGTGCACCTATTGGGGATTGGGCCTGGCGGTCTTAAGTTTTCTTTCCGCGATCGTTTATGTCATTCTTAAATTGACGGTCTGGGAGGCGCAGATCCCGGCTCTCGCTGGGGTCATCGTTATTTTGTTATTGTTTTCCGGTATTCAATTATTTTTTATCGGGGTGATCGGTGAATATGTGGGCGCCATTCATGCGCAGGTCCGTAAGAAACCGTTCGTGGTGATCCAGGAAAAGATTAATTTTGACGATCGCGCTGCCCGTGAGCCGTTACGGTCATCCCAAGAAATGAACCCGCAGATGCCCTTCGTTAAGGATCTGCGTTGAGCTAAAGCATGCTGAATAAACCTGCAACGAGGAAGTTCCTGCTTTATCCGCTTTGCTGTTTTATTTTGATCTTCGCTGTTTTTTTCCATTTTTTTGTCATCAAAAATGTCCTGCAATACCCCTGGTGGCATCAGATGGGCAATGATATTGATGGGGCTTATGCGACCATCAGCGTAGGCCTGATCAATGACAGCCCGCTGCAATTTACCCATCATCCCGGAGCAACGGTTTTTTCTCTGCAAGGCCTGGTGTTTCGTTTGTTAAGTATCGTCAGTGAGCCACATCAAGCCTTGGGAAACCTGTCTCTCGTCAGCAATACCGAAGAAGCGTTTAAAATCATAGAGACCGCGGTGAAGACCGGCCGTGTCCTGGCGCTGTTAACGGCAGCCGGCTTTATCATCTTTTTATTTCATTTTTTATACTTTATGAGCGGGCGGCTTCTTTTGGCTTTCCTGATCGCTTTTTATATCGCGACCTCGAAGGCGTTTTTGTTCCATACGTATGTGATCCGGCCGGAGCTGCTGAATCTATTTTTCTTTTTATTGGCGGTCGCCTGGTTTTTTTCTCAACTTTCCGTATCTTTATCCTGGATGTGGATGATGGTGCCCATAGGGTTTCTGCTGGGCTGTTCAGTTTTTGCCAAAATTCAGATCGGCCCGGCGGTTGCTATTTTCTTTGTTTTGCTCGCCCGTTATTGTCAGCAACTGAGCCGCGCTGCAGCGCCGCGGGACATCTCCGGCAGTCTGCGGCGGGCGTGTTTCCTAAGCGCCTTGGGCAATTTCGTTCTCTTTCCTTGGTGGACGCTTAAGCGGCCGGCTTTTATCACCGCAGAATATTTGAGCGCCATGCATCCCGACGCCGATGCCCTGAAACTTTACGGCAAGGCGCCGGAGGGTTTCGGCATTCCGGTCCTGGTCATTATGCTTTTATTTTTGAGTTTGTCTTTGATGTGCTTTCTTTTCAAAGAGCCCCGGCAAAAACTCGTGAAGCAAGCAATCTCATATTTATTGCCGCTCAACCTCATCATCAGCGGATCGATCCTGTCGACCTATTGCATTCTCCTGCCCGTGTCGATGAGCTTTAAGGGTTATATAGAAAATACGCAGCATCTGGTTTATTCTGTTTTTACCAATGTGCTTTATGGCGGATATGTCTGGAATAAACATTTCAACCCCGATACTTTTAAAAAAATATTCCATCAGCATGCGGCCGAATCGTCCCTGTTGGGCCTTAACATTCTTTACTTTGTGGCCGTTGTGCTGGCGATAAGCGCCTGGCAGTATTTTAAGAAGAATAGCCAATCCTCCAAGGAACATTATTTTTGTGTTTTATTCTTTCTCATGACGGGCTTGGTTATGGATATATTCAGCACCCTGCGATCCTGGACCCTTTATTCTCATTATGCGTTTTATTCCATCTGTTTCTACGGATTGGGCTTGGCCATGGGAGTGGCCGGGGAAAAGGGAAAAGGTGAGGAAGGATTCGGCTATAAAAAAATATTTAATGTGCGTTGCGCAGCAGCCGCGGTGTTGGCGGTTCATCTTATGGTGGTCAGCTGGCAATGGGTCACGACCCCTAAAGCGGACGCTAGCAGCTCTCACAATCTCAAAGATGAACTGATGAATATCCAGGCTCATTCTCAGCCCTTCTTTGAGATGATCACTCAAGCTATTCAGTCGCATTAAAGAGAGGTAAACTTTAAGACAATGGAATTATTGCTTATCACATCATTTATGGGCATTGCCCAGTATTATTTTGCCGGGACGCTCAAGTTCGAGCATTTGAGCGGCCGTCTTGTTTGTGTCGGCGTTTTGGTCTCGGCGCAAATCATTGTCACCGAATTGATTTTGGGAATTTTTGGTTTTTTATATGCCCCGCTCCTCATCCTCGTGAATAGCCTTCTTTCCTTAGGTCTCATTGTTTATTCTGCTAAACAGAAATCATTGCGTGATCTTTTTATAGAAGATATAAAAATAATCCAAGAAAGAAAAAAAGCTATTTGGGCTTGGGAAAATGTTGCCCTTATGGTTTTAGGTTTATTTGTGACTGTTTGGTTCTTTTTCGCGGCTTATTTTTTGCCGCCGCGGGGCGTGGATGACTTAGGTTATCACTTGCCGGTCATTTATGAATATATTCTGCAGCACAAGATCGTGCTTTTGCCCATTGAACTGCGTTTTCATTTTGCGTTTCCTTTTAATGCCGAATTGCTTTTTTTATGGCCGGCCATGATCTTGCACAGCCAGCAGTGGGTGGATATTGTGCAGTTTTTTATGGCGGTTCTGGGTGTTGGGGTTGTGTATTCCTTTGCCCGGATGATGGACCTTAAGAGCCGGGAAGCATTTTTTGTCGCGTTGTTATTTTTCTTTACGCCTATTGTCCTTAATCAGATCGGCAGTAATTATATTGATCTGACGTATAACGTTTTTTTCTTAACGAGTTTATATTTTGTTTTGCGATCCTGTCTGACCAAAAATTTAACCTATCTTTACATCGCTGCGATCTCAACAGGATTATTATTGGGAATGAAATACGGGGCCATTCCGCTGGTTATCATATTGCAGTTTTTTGTTTTTCCGATGTTAGCTCGGCAATATCGAAAACAGCTTGTTTGGTATGTGATGATTATCGTAGCGCTCGGCAGTTTTTGGTATGTGCGCAATTGGATCGTTTTGGGAGACCCGCTCTACCCGACATTTCTTGACACGCTCGGTGGGAGTGCGGGGAATTTTTCGGCGCATGGGCCGATAAGTATTGGGAAGAACATGCATTCCTTTTTTACAAAGGTAAAGGTGCTTTATTCTCACGATGTGGGTTTGGGGAGTTTTGCGGGCGGTTTTGGAATGGTTTTTTGGGGAATGGCTTTTCCTGGGTGGGTTTATATTTGGGTCAATTCTTTTAAGAATTTTACCCAAGAGGGATTCTTGAGATGGATTTTTTGGACACAGATGATATTCGGGCTTGCTGTGGTAGTGCTCGCCCCTGTGCCCATGGAGGAATTTAAGTATATTTCGCGTTATTCGTTGTTTGTTGTGGCGATAGGCTTGATTGCTTTGGGAAAAGTTCTCGAGCTGTTGCAATTTCACAAAATTTTTTTAAAAACAATAAAAATACTGTGTATCTATGGGGCAGCCTTGTCCGTGATCTTGCTGAGTGATTCGGCTTGGCCGGTATATCGCCTTAATACTGCTATCCTGGACCGCCGCGACGGCGAGAATCCATCGGAATTTCGCTATTATCGTGACGGTGTATGGTTTTTGCCACCGATGAGTTACAGTGCGGAGCTATTGGATCTCCTGACGAGAGGTGATGCAAAAGGATTAAGTTGTTATATGGCCTCTGATTACGCCGCCTTTTGGACGACGCATATCTATGGGAGTAAGCTGCAGAACCGGGTATGGAATTTTGAAAAGAATCCATCCCGCGATCCGGATGCTTATATTTATCAGACCTTAGAAAGCGACCAGGTAGTTTATATCGGACGCAAGATCACTCTCGGTGAGATCGCTCTTAATCCTGCGTATCAGTTGATCGCCGCGACGCCATACAGTTCGTTCTTTATCCGAAATGAATTTTTTGAAAATAAAGATAAAATAGCCTTACTGCTCAAGTATTATGAAGAGACATTTCCTTTCAACATCGAGGTGGCGGCAAAGGTTAAAGAACATCTCGAGCCGGATATTCCGTTTGTCCTTGATAATTCCGTGGGGCACGGCTTTCAGTATTTCAAATTTAAAGGTGATCTGCAGAATAAAGTTTATTGGGTACCACCGGATTATGTCGGGAGTGTCATTGAAAGGGAAAAATTACGAGTATTTTATACTTTTGGCTACTCATTCCCGGGGTTTTCTTCGCACAAGATCTACGATGCGATGCTGGACGGCCAGGTCATAGTAATTTATAAAAATCAAAAGTAGGGATATGAAAAAATACACGCCGGCTATTTTATTTTTGATAATGATGATATCATTTGGCTATCAGTTGAAGGCGCATGTTGAAGAATATGCGCTGGCATGGATAAGTTTTTCTAATTTTTTTAAGAAAATGATGGGGCTATTTTTGTGAAAATAAATATTTTTTGTTTTTTTACGATTGTGTTTTTGTCGACTCACGCCGCGCAGGCGTCGGCGGAATTGCTGGCTGCGGCGCCGACGCAGCTCCCGGGTGTTGAACGGCCGATGAAGGCCGCCGGTTTTTGGGTGAGCCGTCATCCTGCCGCGGATAAAGTTGTGCTCACGCCTGCCGAGATCAAAGAGTTCAATGCCTCTGTCCAGAAAGATTTGAAATTGACCAAAGATATCCTGCAGATCCTCGCGCCATTTTCCGGAAAGGCATTAAAAGCAACATTGGAGAAAACCCTGCAGGACCTCCAGGGGAAAAAATATTATGCGGGCCCGGTCAAGGCGGAGAAGAACTTCTTTAATGAGGTCCGGGCGAATATGAACCTCGCGGCGATCCCGGAGGAGGTTCAGCCGCAGTTCGGTTTTGTCGTGCGCTTTGCCGACCAGCGGTTCTTGCCGACGCTGCAGGGCCTTTCGGAAAAACCGGATGACGCGGATTTTGATGAATTGCAAAACAGTGATTTGGACGTGGGAACGCCGGTTGTGATCTTGCAGCACAGTGCCGATCATAAATGGTATTACGTATTATCCGAATTGCTTGATGGTTGGGTGGACGCGGAGCAGGTGGCTTTGGCGCGGCGGCCGGACATCGAAGATTTTTTCTCGGCAGAAAATTTTGCGGTCATTACGGTGGCCAAGGCGGATATTTTTTCCGATCTAGAGCAGACGCAGTATCACGATTATGTACGGATGGGGGTCAGGCTGCCTATTGAACAAATTTTTGATAACGGCGTTGTTGAGGTAAGGATCCCGGTACGCTCCAGTGACGGGATCTTGAGCTTTGAGGCCGGTTATATCAAAGAAAAAGATCTCCATCAAGGGTATCTGCCCTATACGCCCCGGCATATGATCGAGCAGGCCTTTGCGCTTTTGTATGAGCCTTACGGCTGGGGCGGGATGCACGGCGAGCAGGATTGTTCGCGGTTTTTGCAGGAAATTTTTGCCACCGTCGGCATCAGTCTCCCCAGGAATTCCTCGCAGCAGGCCGAGGTCGGGCGCCGGCTTGCGCAATTCAATGAGAAATCGACGGAAGAAAAAAGATTGGAAGCGCTGCGTTCGGCGTCCGGAGGCATTACGATCTTGCCGATGTCCGGACACATTATGCTGTTTTTGGGAATGGCCGACGGCCAGCCCTATGCCATTCATGCGACGTGGGCGTATCGTGAAAAGGCGGGAAACGAGGAAATAACGCGCGTGCTCAACCGGGTCGTTGTCACCGACCTCTCGCTCGGCAAGGGAACCTCCAAAGGCTCACTGCTGGAAAGATTAAAATCCGTTGTGCAGGTTTCGCAATAACAATTTATGTCTGATGTGATAAAAAAGATTTCTATCGCGCGGCTTTCTGCCCCTTTAATTCAGCCTTTTCGTACGGCCCTCGGCGAGCATCATGCGATGGAGAATATTTTGTTGACGCTGGAATTGCAGGGCGGTACTAAAGGGTACGGCGAGGCAGCGGTGGCGACGCATATCACCGGCGAGACCCTTGCGGAAACAAAAAAGAATTTACGGTTATGTCAAGATTTCCTCATCGGCAGGGAGGCGGCGGATTATTTGCGGATCTCGTCTGAGCTTCACGAGCGATTACCCGACAATAAAGCCGCGGTGGCCGCGGTTGAAATGGCGCTCCTTGATGCGCTGACGCGCCGGTGCCGCATGCCGCTCTGGAAATTCTTTGGACCGCGGGCCAAACGTCTGGTCACGGATATCACGATCGTGATCGCTGATTTGGCCGAGACCGAGAATGCGGTTAAAAGATTTTACCGGCAAGGTTTTCGAACGTTCAAAGTGAAGATCGGCCGGGACCAGGACCTGGATTTCAAACGCGTCCTGGCGGTACAAAAATGGACGAGAAAAGCGAAGATCATTTTGGATGCCAACCAGGGGTATACCGCCGAGGAAACGTTAAAATTCTTAAAGCGCCTGGAGCGCTCCGGGGTGCGGCCGATCCTTCTGGAGCAGCCGGTCCCCAAAAAAGATTGGGAAGGTTTAAAGAAGGTGAGTCGTTTGGCGAAGGTCCCGGTCTGCGCCGACGAAAGCGTTGCTTCGCTCGCGGATGCCGTGCGCGCGATCAAAGAAAAGGCCGTGCCGGTGATTAATATCAAATTGATGAAGTGTGGAATTTTTCATGCCTACACCATCGCGGTGCTGGCCCGTTCTGCCGGGATCAAATTGATGATCGGCGGGATGATGGAGAGTTCTCTGGCCATGACCGCTGCCGCGCATCTGGCCGCAAGCTTAGGGTGTTTTGATTATATTGACCTGGATACGCCGTTCTTCATCCGACGAGGATTTGATCAAAATCCTTATCTTTCTTCCCGCGGGGTCTATAATGTGGCGAAGGTGAAAGCAGGAATAGGGATAAAACCGATTAAAATTTAGTATGGTGTCGGCTAGGGTGACGGAGCCCGTTTCGGCATGTGGTTTGGGTTAAGTTATAAAACAGACTAACAACTTCACCGAAAAACGAAACGGGGTGCGTTGCCTTCACCGTTACCAATGATATTTGTAAATATTGCATTTTGATCTATGCTTAAAAGTCCTTTTTTCATTATTATTTTTCTTTTGGCGATCGAGATCGCGGTGCTTTATGCCGCTGACCACGCCCGTTTTAAGAAATATTTCGCATTTTTGCCCGCGGTGTTCTGGATCTATTTTTTGCCTATGCTGGCCTCGACGTTCGGGTTTATCGATTCCAAAAGTTCGGTGTACTCCCTGATGACGACGCATTTGCTGCCGGCGAGTTTGTTCTTGCTGCTGATCTCGGTTGATATGAAAATGATCTTGCGCCTGGGAAGGCCGGCCTTGATCATGTTCTTTGCGGGGAGCGCGGGGATTGTCCTCGGGGCACCGATCGTTTTCTTTATTTTTAAAAAATGGGTGGGGAGTAATTTTTGGGCAGGGTTCGGCGCTTTGTCAGCCTCCTGGACAGGGGGGAGTGCCAATATGGTCGCGGTGAAAGAAGCCTTGTCGACGCCGGATGCGGTCTTCCTGCCGATGGTCGTGGTGGATACGATCGTGCCCTATGTCTGGATGGGATTCTTGGTGGCGATGGCTTCGGCTCAGCCGCTGTATGACCGTTGGAATGGTTCGGACCGGCGAATCCTGGATCAACTGAGCCGCAAGGCCAAGGGATTGATCCTGCAAGAATCCAAGATGCGCTGGCCGACGACGGCTTTGATCTTGGGTCTGGCGTTCCTGGCCAGTTTGCTGGCGCAGTCTATCGCTAAGCTGTGCCCGGTGATCAAGGATGTTATTTCTCCCTATGCCTGGACGATTTTGATCGTTTCGACCTTAGGGATCGGGTTGTCATTAACACCGTTACGAAAGTTTGAAAATGCCGGCTCCACCAAGATCGGCTATTTTATTTTGTATTTTGTGCTGACCTCGATCGGCGCGAAAGCCAATCTCTCCCATATCGGCTCGACGCTGGTGTTGCTTATGGCGGGATTCATGCTGGCGATATTTCATTCCGGGGTGACCATTCTGGTTTCCCGGCTTATTAAGGCGCCGATGTTCTTGGTGGCGGTCGCCAGTCAGGCGAATATCGGCGGTGTGGCCTCGGCCCCGATCGTCGCGGAAATTTATCAGCCGGGCCTGGCCTCGGTGGGCCTGCTCTTGGCGATCCTGGGAAACATTTTTGGAACGTATTTCGGCATTGTCGCCGGACAATTGTGCCGGTTCGTGGCTAATTTTTAGCACGTGCGCGAATTTTTTTATTGCGTTACGGGTGACGCGAGAAGGGGCATCCCCAGCCCGCGCGCAAGTATGAGCACGGGATGGGGATATCGAGCGGCAGGACCCGTCTACCAAAAAATTTGCGCACAACGTTAGAAATATTTTAAAGTTGCGGGTCCTGCCCCTGCGGTATCCCATCGTCCTCGCTTACGCTGCGGGCGCTGGGAGCCCTCCTCCGGGTCACCCACAACGATATAAATTATTGCGGTAACTTTAATGACCAAGCAGGAGAAATGTTTTGGCCCAAAAAGGTAAAAAAATCGCCTGGCACAAAAAGAGCAGCAAACTGGTCTCATCCAAATTCTTAAAAGCCCGCGGCAAAAAAATGGCGCCGGATCAGTCAGCGGACGGGCCGGCCGCAGCGGGAAATAAAATGGCAACCTTTGTCTGGAAATTGAAAATGGAAATCCATAAAGCGGTTCATCCGCCTACGCCAACAAGCCGTAAAGCAGGGGAGCGATCGTGAAGTTGATCTCGTGGAATGTCAACGGCATCCGGTCCGTTATCAAAAAAGGATTTCTCGAATTTGTCAAAAAACACAACCCTGATGTGCTCTGTCTGCAGGAGATCAAGGCCAATGCGGAGGTGGCGAAAACATTTTTTTTGAACGGCTATGAGTTGTTTTGGAATCACGCCGAGCGCCCCGGGTACTCCGGCACCGCCGTGTTCACCAAAGTGAAGCCCCAGTCGGTTGCCTGCGGCCTCGGGATCGAAAAGCATGACAGCGAGGGGCGGGTGATCACCGTCGAGTATGCGGATTTTTATTTGGTGAACGTGTATGTGCCGAATTCCAAACGCGAGCTGGAGCGCCTGCCGTACCGCGCGAAAGAGTGGGATGTGGATTTCTTGAAGCATTTAAAAAAGCTGGAAAAGAAAAAGCCGGTGATCTTTTGCGGGGATATGAATGTCGCGCATAAAGAGATCGATCTGACGTACCCCAAGGCCAATGTTAATAATCACGGCTTTACTCCCGAGGAACGCGCGGGGTTTGACAATATTGTTAAGGCCGGGTTTATCGATACGTTCCGTGAATTTCATCAAGACGGCGGTCATTACACCTGGTGGAGTCCGATGAGCAACTGCCGCGCCAAGAATATCGGCTGGCGCATTGATTATTTTTGTGTTTCAGCATCTTTGAAACCGCGTCTTAAAGAAAGCACTATTTTAAAAGATGTCTTGGGTTCGGACCATTGCCCGGTGGAGCTGGTTTTAAAATAGATAAAAAGTACAGGGTGTATTTAATAAATTTGTAATGTTTTTCGGTTACGCTGCCCGTTTCGTTGTTCGGCAACGTCAAAGCCGGCTAACGCTTAACGATACGGGCTTCCTTGCCATAACCGTTACCTCATTATTGAACAAATATTAGAAATATTAGAGTAAATCATTTATGCGCATTGCCATCAACGTCAAACAGCTTAGTAAGAGTTTCACTTCCGCCGGGAAAAAGATCCAAGCCCTGGAGGATGTCAGCCTGGAGGTTGCGGAAGGCGAAGTGCTGGGCATTCTTGGCCCGAACGGCGCCGGCAAAACGACTTTTTTAAATACACTTTCCACGATCCTTTTACCGGACGCCGGCACGATCGAGATCTTGGGCATCACATCCGTTCCGCAGAATTTTACCCGCCTCCGCCGGCTTCTCAATATGTCCTCGGGTTACCCGAATTTTCCCTGGAGCCTCACGGTCGAGGAGAATCTGCGGTTCTATGGCCAGCTCTACGGCCTTTCCGCGGCCCAATTGCGTAAGCGCATTCAAGAATTGATCGCCATGTTCGAATTGGAAGAGGTGGCCCGGCGCAAATTTGAAGAACTTTCCAGCGGCAACAAGCAGCGCCTCTCGCTGGCGAAATCCATGCTCAATGACCCGAAAATTATTTTCCTCGATGAGCCCACCGTCGGGCTTGACCCCGATATTGCCGCCAAGACCCGCGCGATCATCATGAATGTTCTAAAAAAATTTCAGGTTACCGTGCTTTTAACAACACACAATATGCAGGAAGCGGAGCTGATGTGCGGACGGATCGCGTTTATCAAGCAAGGGCGGATCATGAAGCTCGCCACTCCGCAGGAATTAAAAAATCGGCATGGGAAAAAAGATCTGGAAGCGGTTTTTATCGATCTGGCGAAAAATGAAACCCGCGCCAGCTTATCGCCCCAAGAAGTCCTGGTGTCCCGGCCGGCCGGATCCGAGCGATACACCCCGAGCGATGAGCAGTTCAATGGGATCACCGAAACCCGATTATGGTTTAAGCGTTGCCTGGCCTTTGCCTACCGGAATTTTCTTTTTGCCACACGCAATCTTTTTGCTTTTATGGAATTGCTGTTCTGGCCGATGGTCAGCCTGATCTCGGTCGGGCTGTTGGGAGATTTTTTGCAGCTTCAGGAAAAAGCCCTGGCGTTCGTTTTGACCGGAGCCATCACGGCCGGGGTCTTGCAGGTGGCTCAGCTGGATGTGGCGTACAGCCTGCTGTACGAAATTTGGTCAAAAAGCATGAAGCATACCTTTTTGGCGCCCGTCGGAGTCAGTGAAAATTTGTGTGGGTCGTGGCTGGTGGGGATTCTGCGGGGGAGCATCATCTTCGGTATTTTGGGGACGTCCGCGATCCTGCTGTTCGGTTTTCAGTTCCCATCGTGGAGCGTGACGCTGCTCTTTCTCCTGGGAATATTTTGCTGTGCGTTTTTGCTGGGGCTTTTGGTGAGTGTTCTCATTTTGGTCTTTGGCCAGAAAGCGGAGATCACCGCGTGGATGTTTGCGTACCTGTTCATGCTTTTGTGCGGAATTTATTATCCGATTGCTACTTTGCCTAAGTTCTTTTATAATTTAGCGCAAGCCGTGCCGATGACGTATTTTCTGGAGTATTTTCGGCAGAGCTTCGGGTTCACTTCGGAATTGACCCATCTTTTGCTGAAAGGGTTTGCCCTGCTGGCTGTTTATTTATTTATCGGGCTGGCGGTCATGCGTTTTGCCTTTCAGCAGGCACGAAGAAAAGGCATTATTGTAAAATTGTCGGAATAACTTGAAATGAGAATAATCAATAACCAAGTAACAATGACCAAAGAAATTCCAAGATCCAAGGTCCAAATGCGCTTTGGTCGTTGGTGTTTGGTGATTGGTTATTTTTTGGTGTTTGGTTTTTGGTTATTGGTCATTGCTCCGTCAGGAGCCTTGGCTTGTTCCTGCGCGCCCTTGTCCCCGCAGGAATATTTCGATAACGCGGATGCGGTTTTTACCGGTGAGGTTTTGGATGTCGATCAGGGGTGGGGAGACCTGGAAATCAAAATCAAGGTCCTGGAAATTTCTAAAATGGAAGACGAAGAAAAAATCGTCATCATCCATACGGCCTTAACCGGTGCCGAATGCGGTTACACCTTCCAAACCGGCCGCACGTATGTTGTCTACGCCATCGCCCAAGACGGCCGCCTTTACACCGATCTTTGCTCCGGAACGCATAAATTCCTGGGGCGATAACGTTAGGTTAAGGTGAAGGTTACGAAGCCGGTTTCGGTATTTGGTTGACGGTTAAATTATAAAAACAGACGAACGACGTTACCGAAAACGAAACGGGTTGCGTTACCTTAGCCGTTACCGAGAACCCACCCTTTTCTCGACAAGACCTTCTCGATATAGTATACTGACAGCTGTTCACAATCGATTTCCCTCAAAATCGAATCATATGTTAAAGAAATCTTCTTTCCTCACTATCTGCCTTGCCGGCGCAATCCTCTTCGGATTCTCTGCAGATTCCTTCGCTCAAACCAACGTCAGCGGACCGATCACACAAAATACTATATGGAGTTTAACCGCTAGCCCTTATATCGTTGTCGGGGACATAACGGTTAATTTCGGTGTGACCTTAACGATCCAGCCCGGGGTCGAGGTGAAGTTTAATGGGAATTATGAGTTAACAGTGGCCCAGGGAGGGACCTTGAATGCAGTGGGGACGTCTACCCAAATGATCAGGTTCACGTCGAATCAAACGACTCCCGCGCCGGGGGATTGGCAGTATATAAGATTATTAAGTTCTACGAGTGTTGTTAGATATGCAAGCATAGAGTATGCAACTTTTGGACTATATGTCCCATATTACTCTCCAGTGATTGAAAATAACTTAATTCAGAATAATGTCATAGGGGTTAACCTTCTTGATTCTCCCAGCACGATTCGTAATAATACAATTATTAATAACGGCAACGGTATACATTCAACGGGTGCCCCAACCATTAACAATAATTCTATCTATAATAATAGTGGCTATAATTTATATGCCTCGGTTTTCAGCTCAACATCTGTTGTTCATGCCGAGAATAATTGGTGGGGGACAACGGATATTCAAATAATCATGGCTAAGATATTTGATTATCAAGATGATGAACGAGCGCCGAGTGTTTATTTTACGCCATTTTTAGATGGGCCTAATGGTAATCCGATAGGACAAGAATATATACAAGGGTTGATTGCCGGGAATAACCATTGGAGCACCAGCCATGGCCCCTATGTTGTGATCGGAGATATACGTTCCCTTCCGGGGGCAGTCTTGACTATCGACCCAGGGGTTCAAGTAAAATTTAACGGGAATTATAAACTTGATATGCATTGGCAATCGACGTTAGATGCCCAAGGAACAGCCAGTCAGATGATCACGTTTACTTCGAACCGAGCTGCTCCCGCCAGAGGCGATTGGCAGTTTATACGTTTAACCTCTACGAGCATTGTTAAATATGCAAGGATTGAATATGCGGATTGGGGATTGAATGTTGATGGAGTCTCACCAGTGATTGAGAATAGTTCGATTCAAAATAATAATCTGGGAATACGAATTTATTATAGTTCTAGCGGCCTAATTCGAAACAATGCGATTATCAATAATGCTTACGGTATTTATATTCAACTTAGGATGGTCTTTGCCCCTGCCCCAACCATTAACCATAATTCAATTTATGGAAACAATCAATTTAATATTTACGCTGACAATGGAGGATTCAATCTAGGTCCTATAGGTTCGATTATTGATGCGCGAGCAAACTGGTGGGGGACGACCGATGTCAATGCGATTATGGCAAGTATTTTTGACAAAAATGATGATAATTTTAGTCCATATGTAGATTTTATGCCTTATTTAGAATATCAGGGTGAAAATTTAATACTTGTTTCCATCATAAATGTATTCACGCAACCACAATTTTTTAATCCTGTCGTTGCAGAAACAAGCCATGTCAATTATACGATCAGCCATGATAGTGATGTGACTATCAAGATATACAATTTCCAGAATAATCAGCTGGTGAGAACCCTGATTTCTTCGCAACCCAGGCTGGCTGGGCCTAATAGTGAGGCTTGGGATGGACGGAGTGATCAAGGGCAAATTTTATCGAATGCGATTTATTATTTTACCATTACGGTTCGAAGCTCTAATCCTAGCCGTCGGGGGAACTACCTCTTTCGAGATATCCCTGGCACACTGCAGTTTAACAGTGGTTCAATATCAGCAAACAATTTTAATCCTTATAAAGGAGAAGCAGTAAATATCTCCTATAGCCTTTCTGTGTCTGGTTGGGTTACATTGAAAGTGGGGCCAAACAATAACAGTTTGTATCCTACGAAAGTTTTAGTAAATAATCAGCCCCGGAAGGCTACCGGTAATGGGGAGGTTTGGGATGGAAGGGATGATAGCGGGAATATGGTCAACGCAGACTCTTACTTGGTTTATGGATGGGCGGTGCGATCGTTACCGATTAATTCCTTCGTCATCCAAAACGCGGCTCCGAACATTGACTTCATCACCACCAACCCTTACGCGATCTATCCGGCGCATGGGGAGGTGAGTGAAATCAAATATCGCATTTCGCAAAACGGCCGGGTGCAAATTGTCATCAAAGACCCGGCGAATAACACAGTTCGAACTTTGCAAAACTACACCCAAACCCCGGCCGGTGAGCACACGATTGTCTGGGACGGGAAGGATAATGCGGGAAAAACCGTTGCGGCGGTCGGCAATTATAAAGCAGAAGTCACGGTCACCGACCCGACCGGCTTTGTCTCGCGAACGCGCAGCGGAAATGTGACGGTTTTTAAATAATGGATTATATGTTTGTTAATTTGGTTAAGTTGTTTGGTTAAGGTTAGGAAGCCCGTTTCGGTATTCGGTTAACGGTTAAGTAATCAGAAATGATGAACGACGTTGCCAAAAAACGATACGGGTTGCGTTACCTTAACCGTTAACATGTTTATGACAATGGAACGGAAAGCTCCCGAGTTTTGTAAATGAATCGTTTATTTTTTTCATCTTTCATCCTTCTCCTTTCGTTCTTCATTTTAGGCGCGAGCTCGGTGAGCGCCCAAGAGGTAGTCATCTGTTCTCATTTCACTGGCAGCTATTGGCAAATTTGGACGATGAACTCCGATGGGAGCGAGCCAAGGCAAGTGACCTCGTCACCCTTGGACAAGCGTGATCCGACGTGGGTTCCGGAAGAATCGAGAATTATTTTTAGAAACAACAATGGTCAATTATTTGGCGTTAAACCAGACGGGAATGACGAAAAGCCGGTTCTGGGAAGAATGAAAAATATCAATAACCCTTTTTATTCGCCGGCAACGAAGGATTTGTTTTTTGTTTCTTATAAAGAACGTCCGGTTGACTCGAGCGATGTCTGGAAGTCGGACTTAAACGGTCATAATCCAAGGTTGCTCACCCGAGGGGGGATTTTGAAATATCAGGTGGCTGTTGCAAAACAGGGAGATAAGGCAGTTTTTGTTCAGGCAGACCCGGATCAAAGATCGCATAACCTTTGGCTCATGAATACCGCTGGTAATAATTTGGAGCAGATGACTTTTGGGGAAGGGCGGCATATTTCTCCGTCGTTTAGCCCGGATGGAAAAATTATTATTTTTGCCTCCAATCATCTCGACCACAACTATGAAATTTATTCTCTGGAATTAACCAGCAAGAAAATGACCCGGCTTACCCAAGAGCCAAGGCTTGACGCATATCCCAACTTTTCACCGGACGGCCAGAAAATTATTTTTGTCTCAAATCGCAGCGGAACACAGCAGCTTTGGGTGATGGACCAAGGCGGCCAAAATCCGCAGCCGATCACAACCGGCAATACGGAGTCCGTAGACCCGGTTTGGGTCGAGGAAGGAAAATAAGGCTGTGCAGAAAAACATCATTTTTATTTTTTTTATTTTTTTTATAGGATGCGCAACGACTCAGCTGGAAAAAGAAAATCTTTCTGGGACGGATCTTTTAGCGGCGAGTCAAGAAATTTTAGCAACGGACACGTCGTTTGATTTAGAAAAGGGAGAAATTCAATATACGCTGCCGCAGCCGGCCTTGGTGCGAATCCGTATTGGATTAGATAATGGCGGGCCGCTTATCCGTACGCTGGTGGATTGGCAGCGCCGGGAAGCCGGGCCTAGCGTGGAGGCTTGGGACAAGAGAGATGACTCCGGTATGGTGGATTTTAGCCGGCAAACGAATCTGATGCTTGTTTTGAATTGCCTGCCGCTGGATGACCAAGGGGGAGTCCTTTCTTCAACAACAGTGCGCGGACCCAATCGTTCGCCGCATTTTAGTCTGACGTTGTCCGGGGTAAACGAATTCTCTGAGAATATTCCTGTTGTCAAAGGGGTTGTGCCGGTGCAGATTATTTTGGCGGAGGAAGATAAACAATGGCTGACTGAATCGCGGTATGAAATCAGCGTTTATGTGGACCAGATTTTGATCGGAGAAGAGGAAGAGGGTTTGAGCCCCTTCACGTACCTTTTGAATACGGAAGGGTTTAACGACGGGAACCACCTGATCACCGTGAATATCGCCGGTTACAGCGGTGAGGTAGGAACGCAGAGCAAGATGATGCTTGTTAAAAATGAGGAAGTAGTGCAGCAATGAAAAATTTAAGAAAAATAAAATGTGTAGTGTGGTTGGTTTTGCTTGTTTTCGGATCCTTGGCAGTTGTTCCATCGGAGGCTTTAGCGGATAATGAACAGTGGTGGGCTGGAGGTTATCAGATTGGTACCAACACCACAGTCGCCCCAGCGCCGCAGAGTAATGAGGCTCCGTCTGAAAATAAAAATTCTTGTTCCGCCGCGGATCCGGTGTATCTGCACAGCGGTGAATTTTTTTATCAATGCGATGACTTATTTATCCCCGGCCGCGCCCGCCTGCCGGACGGGCAGGGGTTGGATGTGGAGATCAAACATATGTACCGCAGCGGCCGGAATTTCAATGGGCCGTTCGGTTTCGGCTGGACGCTGAATTATTATTACCGCCTGCGCCCGTTATCCGGCGGCGGGGTTGTGATCTTAAACGGCAACGGCCGCAAAGACGAATACCTTTTCCAGAACGGCCAATATGTCCCGCCGGCGGGATTTTATGAAACCCTGGTGCAGGAAACCAACGGCACCTGGACGCTGACTAAGGCCCGTGGCGAACAGATGATATTTGATGTGAATGGTAATCT
>MHGP01000051.1:0-1648 GCA_001805615.1 Omnitrophica WOR_2 bacterium RIFCSPHIGHO2_02_FULL_48_11 | reverse complement strand
TATTTGATGTGAATGGTAATCTCTCGGCGATCCGTGACCGAAACGGTAACCAAATCACGTTTGCCTATGACCCGCAGGGTTCTCTGCCGATTATCGGTACGCCCTTGTTTGGCCAAAATTCCAACCGCGTGGTCATCGGGTTTGACTACCGCCTCACACAAATTGTGGATACGGTCGGACGCCCGATCAATTTATTTTATAATGCCGACGGCCGGCTTGAGCGTATCACCGACTTTGCCGGCCGCACGGTTTCGTATACCTATGACGCGGTGACGGACGACCTTTTGACCGCGACCAAGCCGGCCCCACCTCAATATCCGCCAGGCCTGACGAAAACATTCACCTACACCGATCATAATTTAGAAACCATCACCGACCCGAAGAACCAAACCTTTGTGCGTAATTATTACAATAGCGCGGATAAAGTGTATCGTCAAGATTTGGGCCCCGGGAATTTTCAGTTTGATTATTCCGTGCCTAACCGCACGACAGTCACCGACCGTAACGCCAATGTGGTGCGCTATGATTTTAATACCAATGGAAATGTCACGAGCAAAGAAGAAGTGACACGCGGGCTGCGCCCCAATGATCCGACTTCATTCGTGACCACCTACACGTACAACACTAACATGGAAATGACGAACGTGACCTTTCCCCGCGGCAACGGGATCAGGTACCGCTACGATGAGACCAATGCCAACACCCGCAGTCGCGGCAACTTGCTCGAAGTCCGCCGTAAGGCTGATATGCAGCAGCCCGACAACAATACCAACGATATCGTAATAACACTGACGTACGAAGCGCAGTTTAATCAAATCAAAACGATCACCGACGCCCGCCTCAACACCACGACGCTGACATATGATTATGAAATGCCCAACGGTCATATCCTTTTTGGGACCAAAGGCAATTTGGTGGTGGTCCAGTACCCGGCGGTTACCGGAGGTGTGCCGGCGCACTACTTTTTGCCTAATCAATATGGCCAGGTGACGCTGACCGCTGACCCTAATGCAGTTTTGACGCAATACGATTATCATCCGACGACCGGATATCTGCAGCGGATTATTCAGGACCCTGCCGGCAGCAACGCGGTCACGGCTTTTACCTATGATCAGTTTGGGTTTCCCGATCAGGTGACCGATGCCGAAAACCATATGACCGATTATGATTTTAACGGCCTAGGCTGGCTCATTCAGGAAACGAACCCGTTAGGTTTTCGCACGAAATACACTTATGACAAAAACGCCAATCTTGAAAAGGTCGAACGCCAGGCCAACGCCAGCGCGACCCAATGGCAGGCGGTGAATCTCACTTATACGGTCTTGAATCAACTGCGCACGGTCACTGATCCGCTCAATCGCCTGACAACGCTTAATTATGATAATAATCAAAACTTAATTTCAGTGCTCGACGCTGAGAATCACACAACCGATTATGAATACGACGAGCGCAATCTGCTTTTTAAAACGCGCGATGCCAATAGCCCGGTGCGCGGGGTGACCCAGCAGGATTACGATATTAACGGTAATTTAAAAAAGATCATCGATGCCGGCACACATCCGACAGACTATAGTTACGATTTGTTTGACCGGCAGTTTACCGCCACTTACGCCGACGGGAAGTTTACCGAATTTGAGTATGACAAAAA
>MHGP01000050.1:26718-33104 GCA_001805615.1 Omnitrophica WOR_2 bacterium RIFCSPHIGHO2_02_FULL_48_11 | reverse complement strand
GTCCAATGATCAGAACTCTCTGTAAAAGCAGAAGATAGAAAGATTAGACAGTAAGACTTTTGACAAAAAGTCGGATAGTGGAAGGAGGAATAATGATGAAACAATTTTTTGATAAAACTTTCTGCCTTGAGGTTTGGGGTGATTATGCCTGCTTTACGCGGCCCGAGATGAAGGTTGAGCGTGTCAGTTATGACGTGATTACCCCTTCAGCGGCAAGGGCTATTTTTGAGGCCATTTTTTGGAAGCCGGCAATACGTTGGCAGATCAAAACAATAGAAGTTCTGCAGCCGATCAAATGGATCTCTGTGCGCCGCAATGAGGTGGGGGCTGTGATGAGCGGTCGTTCGGATGGATTATTTATTGAGGAAAATCGTCAACAGCGTGCAGGATTGTTTTTGAAGGATGTAAGATATCGTCTGTATGCGGATTTGGTATTTATACCATTAGGTAAACGAAATAAAACTTATAATTCTATCCCGGAGTATTTGACTGATAAGGAAGAGCAGTCAGAATTTGAGTGTGATTCTAAAAACGAGAATCCAGGAAAATATAACGGCATGTTTGAGCGCCGTGCTCGAAAAGGCCAGTGTTTTAACCGCCCGTATTTGGGATGCCGTGAATTTTCGAGTATGTTCCGTTTGGTTGATGACCCGCGGCAAGAAGCGATTCAGCCGATCAACGAGACTAAGGAGCTTGGATTTATGCTTTACGATATGGATTTTACAGATATCGAAGATATTAAACCGGCTTTTTTCAAAGCTAAATTGGAAAACGGGGTTGTTACTATCCCGGCTTGGGATAGCGAGGAGGTGAAGAGATGATTTTACAGGCTTTGTATGAATACTATCAGCGGAAAGCAGCAGACCCAGAAAGCGGTATAGCCCCCGAAGGTTGGGAATGGAAGCCAATACCTTTTGTTGTAATAATTGATTTGAATGGAAAATATTTGCGGCTTAACGACACTCGCGAAAATGATGGTAAAAAGAAAATTCCGAAACGATATCTCGTGCCGCGTGGAATTGGAAGATCCGGTAAAGATGCCTGCGAAGTTGCTAACTTGTTTTGGGATCATTACGGCTATGTTTTAGGAGTCCCGAAAGATGATACGGCTAAAAATAAAGAAATGGCACAAAAACAGCTGAGTTCATTTAGTAGGCGTTTAAAAGCACTGCCAGAAGAAGTAAGGAAATTGTCGACTGTTGCAGCGGTTTTACGATTTTATGAAATGGAGGAATACCGCAAGATTTCGTCGCAAGAACTTCAAGATTGTTTAAAGATCGCAGGATGTAATTTGACTTTTTGTCTAGATGGATATAAGGGTGCTTTAACTGAAGACACAGGCATAAAAGATTATGTTAATTCTTTAGTTAATTCCGTAAATAATATTGAGAACGAGGGAGATGATGATGGATTTGCAGAATATAAAGCGATTTGTCTTATAACAGGTCAAAAAGGGCGAATCCAGAGAAAGCATGCTAGAACTCCGATCAACAAAGATACTAAGTCTCTTGTTGCGATTCAAAAAAATTCGGGTTATGACTCTTACGGAAAGCAACAGGCATTTAATTGTCCCATCAGCTTAAGTGCGGAATTTGCGTACACTACAGCTTTAAACACGTTGCTTAAAAGTGGAGGCAATAGAATCCAAATTTCGGATACATCGGTTGTTTTTTGGGCGCAGAAAGAAGTAAAGTCCTTTGACCTTGAGACTGATTTTGTGTGGTTGTTTAAATCGGATAAAGATAACCCCGAACGTGGTATTGAAGCTGTGAAAGGTTTATATAAAGCTGTGGACAGCGGACGTCTTCCGCTTGATGAGGATAACAGATTCTATGTCCTTGGCTTGGCTCCGAACGCCGCGCGTATTTCCATTAGATTCTGGAAGACTGGAACGATTAGTGATTTTGCAATGCGTATTAAACAGCACTTTGAGGATTTTAAGATTGTTCACGGTCCTAAAGACAACGAATACTTATCTCTTTATCAGATATTATCTGCAACAGCGCTTGAATATAAGATGGATAATGTCCCTCCGAATCTGGCCGCAGATGTTGTTGTGAGCGTTCTCGATGGAACGCCGTATCCTCGAACACTCCTTCAACAATGTGTCCGTCGTATCCGTGCAGAGCAACATGTCAACCGTTCACGCGCTGCGATACTTAAGGCTTGTATTAATAGGTTTAATCGATTTTATAACAAAGGTGAGAAGGAGGTGCTTGTGGGACTTGACAGAACAAATACGAACACAGGTTATCGAATAGGACGGCTTTTCGCTGTTTTGGAAAAGATTCAGGAGGAATCCAGCCCGGGGATTAATGCCACGATCCGCGACAGGTTTTATGGCGCGGCATCATCTACACCGGTTACGGTTTTCCCGCAGTTGCTTAAGCTTAAAAATCATCATCTGGCCAAACTTCATCCGGGTAGAAAAGTTAATCTGGAGAAAGAAATTCAGGAAATTTTTGAACCGATCAAGATTTTTCCGTCACATTTGACTTTGGATCAGCAGTCGTTGTTTGCTGTGGGGTATTATCATCAGCGGCAGGACTTTTTTACCAAAAAAGATGTGGAAAATAAATAAACTAAAACAGAAGGAGTGTTAACTATGTCAGCTATTACTAAACGTTATGATTTTGTTTTATTTTTTGACGTTCAGGATGGAAATCCCAATGGTGATCCAGATGCTGGAAATTTGCCTCGTGTTGATGCTGAAACAGGCATGGGGCTTGTAACGGATGTTTGTTTAAAGCGCAAGGTACGTAATTATGTACAAATAGTAAAGGAATCAAAGAAGCCGTTCGATATATTTGTTAAAGAAAAAGCCGTTCTAAATGTATTAATTGATCAGGCTCACGAACAGAAAAATGTTAAGGAGAAGGAAAAGGGGGAGAAGACAGAAGCGGCTCGTCAATGGATGTGCAGTCAGTATTATGATATTCGTGCTTTTGGAGCAGTTATGAGCACTGGAAAGAATGCAGGTCAAGTACGCGGACCGATTCAATTGACCTTTGCCAGATCAGTAGATCCCATAGTTTCTCTGGAGCACAGTATTACACGTATGGCAGTTGCCACCGAAGCAGAGGCGGAAAAACAAAGCGGTGATAATCGAACTATGGGTCGCAAATTTACAGTTCCGTATGGTCTTTATCGCACTCATGGTTTTGTGTCCGCGCACTTAGCCGCGCAGACAGGTTTTTCGGAAGACGATCTAATATTATTTTGGGAATCTTTACAAAAAATGTTTGATCATGATCATTCTGCTGCACGCGGTCTTATGAGTCCGCGGGCATTAATCATTTTTGAACACGGTACAGCGTTGGGCACGGCAAATGCAGCAACCCTTTTTGAACGCGTAACATTTAAACGTGTTACAGATGGCCCTGCACGCAAATTTGCGGATTATCAGATTTTGCTTGATGGACAGCTGGTAAAAGAGTTGCCGAAAATTGTCAAAGTTTCATAAGATAGGGTTAATTAAGAAATTCTAAATAAGATAGATTTGTAGGAATAATCCCCCCTCGGTTCCTAAAGCAAAAAACCTGTTACCTTAAGGAGGGAATACGATGTCACAAGAAATCGCTCTAACCAAAGTCGCAGTTTTCAAGGGGAAGAAGGTTCGAAAAATCATCCACAATAGCGAATGGTGGTTCTCGATCGTGGATGTGGTACAAGTTTTAACAGACCAAGAAGACGACAGGAAAGCAAGAAAGTATTGGAATAAATTGGCTCAGCGGTTAAGAGCGGAAGGAAGTGAGTTGGTGACATTTTGTCACCAACTGAAATTACCTGCATCTGACGGTAAATTATATGTAACCGACTGTGCCGACACGGAAGGAATGTTCCGCATCATCCAGTCCATCCCATCCCCTAAAGCCGAGCCGTTCAAACGCTGGCTGGCGAAGGTCGGCTATGAGCGCATTCAGGAGATTGAGAATCCGGAGCTCGCCACCAAGCGCACTCGTATGCTGTATAAACTAAAAGGATACAGCGATGACTGGATCGAGAAGCGCATGCGAGGGATCGCGATCCGGGAAGAATTAACAGATGAATGGAAAAAACGCGGTGCAAAAGAAGATAAGGAGTATGAAATACTGACTGCCGAAATATCTAAAGCCGCTTTTGGAATAACACCGGGCGAATACCAGAAATTGAAAGGCCTTAAACGCGAAAATTTGCGCGATCACATGGACGATCTTGAGCTGATCTTTACGATGTTGGGGGAACGTTCTACAACTGAGATCCATCGAACGGAAAATTCTCAGGGAGTCCACAAATTGAAATCTGATGCAGTCGCCGGCGGAAAAATCGCGGGCGATGCCCGCAAACAGCTAGAAAAACGATTGGGCAGGCCTATTGTTTCACCGGAAAATTATTTAAAACAACCGGAATCTCAAGAAAAGCTAAAGAAATAAATGTACTCTGAAGAAGACCTTCTTCCTATATCCGCTTTACAGCATCTTTTATTCTGTGAACGGCAATGTGCCCTAATCCATATCGAGCAGGTGTGGATAGAAAATATTTTTACCGCACAAGGGCGGGTGATGCACGAGCGAGTGCACGGTGAGGCGGCTGAGAGCCGTAAAGACATCCGCGTCGAATTCGGTATGCCGGTGCGGTCACTGCGTCTGGGGCTGATCGGTAAAACGGATGTGATTGAATTTCACCGTATGCCGGATAAAAAATGGCAGCCCTTCCCTGTCGAATACAAACGCGGTAAAAATAAAATTCAGAATTGCGATAAGGTTCAGCTTTGCGCCCAGGCGCTCTGCCTGGAAGAAACTTTGCGAGTCGTTATTCCGACGGGCGCCATTTTTTACGGCAAAGAACGCCGGAGAACGGATGTGGAGTTTGATGCCGCATTGCGTGCGGAAACGGAAAAGACGATTCAAAAATTGCACGCCCTGATCAATACCGGTCAAACGCCGAAGGCGGTTTATAAACCCGAGTGCGACAGTTGCTCTTTGATCTCTTATTGCCTTCCTCAGGTGATGCAGAGATCAGAACCTGTTGAAGAATATTTTAAGGAAAATATTACCGCTTTATGAAGAAGCATCTTAATACGTTATTCGTGACAACCCAGGGAGCATACCTTCATAAAGAAGGTGAGACCATTGTCGTCAAGGTTGAAGATGAAAAGAAGCTAGCGCTTCCAGTCCATACGATCAGCGGAGTTGTATGTTTCGGCCAAGTGAGCATGAGCCCGTATTTGATGGCATTCTGCGCCGAGAACGATGTAGGAGTAAGTTTTTTGACGGAGACCGGCGGATTTCTCGCCAAAGTTTAGGGATTTATCTCCGGCAATGTTTTGCTCAGGCGTGAACATTACCGTCGGGCAGATGATCACGATGCGACCATCAGGATCACCAAATGCGTTTTAACGGCCAAATTTGTCAACGCGCGTTCGGTGCTGCAGAGGGCTCTGCGCGATCACGGACACAAGATTAACGAGGACGAAGTGAATAAAGCAGTTGACCGTATTTCATGGTCTTTAAAGCGCCTCGATATGCCTTTGGGAATGGATGAATTAAGAGGCTTGGAAGGCGACACGGCACATTCATATTTTCAGGTTTTTGACCATTTGATCGTCGCGCAAAAGGAAAATTTTTCATTTCACGAACGCAGTCGCCGTCCGCCGCTGGATAATGTGAATTGCCTGCTTTCTTTTATTTATACTATTTTGATGCACGATGTGCGTTCGGCGTTGGAAGCGGTCGGGTTGGATTCCGCGGTCGGGTTTCTGCATCGCGATCGTCCGGGCCGTCCGGGATTGGCTTTGGATCTCATGGAGGAGCTACGGCCGTATTTGGCGGATCGGCTGGTACTTTCTTTGATCAATTTAGGGCAAGTCGGCAATAAGGGTTTTAAAAAACATCAGTCAGGGGCGGTTTTAATGGATGATGAAACGCGTAAAGTTGTCTTGACCGCTTACCAAACACGAAAGCAGGAAGAGATCACCCATCCCTATTTGAATGAAAAGATTACGATCGGTATTCTGCCATATATTCAGGCCCTGCTTTTAGCAAGGCATTTAAGAGGAGACATTGATGGATATCCGGCATTCATTTGGAAATAAATTTTAGAGGGGGGGGATGAGGCATGTTTGTTTTAGTGACGTATGATGTGGCGGTGAGCGAGGAGGGAGGTTCGCGGCGTTTAAGGCGGGTAGCGCGGGCATGCAAAGATTGGGGGCAGAGGGTCCAATTTTCCGTATTTGAATGTATTGTTGACCCCGCGCAGTGGACGATATTGAAAGACCGGCTGCTGAAAGAAATGGATCCGGAAAAAGACAGTATGCGGTTTTATTTTTTGGGTTCGAATTGGGAACGGCGCGTGGAACATGTGGGAGCTAAGAAACCGCTTGAACAGGATGGCCCTTTGATTATTTA
>MHGP01000050.1:0-26669 GCA_001805615.1 Omnitrophica WOR_2 bacterium RIFCSPHIGHO2_02_FULL_48_11 | reverse complement strand
AACCCCGACCTCATAGAGCGTCGGGGTTTAGGCCAGCGCGAAGCGGTCAGTCTCAATGGTTATACTTGATGTTCGCAGCAAGAGTAAAGTTCTATTTTGCAAAGAGTTATGAGAGTTTTGGAAGTAGAATGAGTGATTTTATTTTTAAAAATGAACAGGTTCGTGAAATGTGCAGTATAAACTGTTCGTATTGCTTATGTTGTAAATAGTGCGTCGCGCCCCGCGCGGGCGCGTGGATTGAAACTGGACTTTTCTTCGATTATTCGCGTTCTGCAAGTCGCGCCCCGCGCGGGCGCGTGGATTGAAACTCTTCCCCCGCGATCATTAAGGTGCCCCGTATCTGTCGCGCCCCGCGCGGGCGCGTGGATTGAAACCGGCAAAACTTCCGTTCTGGGGAGAGTTGTTCTTGGAATTTCTCTTTGTCAGTAGTCAAAATAAATGATATGATAGGCTCCCTTTGGGAGGAATATAAGAATGGCAAAGTTAAGAACCAAAACAGTTCACACCGGCGTTTATCAAGACAAGACGTTTAATTCGGTCACGACACCGATTTATCCGACGTCGACGTTTGCCTTTGAGGCGCTGGGAAAGAACAAGGGCTACGACTATACCAGGAGCGGCAACCCGACCCGCTCGGCGCTCGAAGAAAATATTGCGGCCCTTGAAGGGGGCGTAGCCTGTTCGGCCACGGCAACGGGCATGGCGGCGATCACGGCGGTCCTGTTTTATTTTAAACCCGGCGACCATATCGTGACCGGCGACGACATTTACGGCGGGACCTACCGGTTGTTCAAATACGTTTTTGAGCCGATGGGCTTTGAGTTTTCTTTCATCAATATGAGGGATTTGAAAGCTGTTGAAAAAAGTGTGAAATCCAACACGAAAATGATTTGGATCGAAACGCCGTCCAACCCGCTTTTAAATATCGTGGATATCGGCGCCGTCACCAAGATCGCCAAGAAGAAAAAGATCCTGACCGCTGTCGACAATACATTCCTCTCGCCTTATTTTCAAAAACCGTTCGACTTCGGCGTGGATCTGGTGGTGCATTCGACGACCAAATACATCAACGGCCACAGCGACGTGGTCGGCGGCGCGATCATTTATGGCGACAAAAAGCTCGAAGAACGCGGCCGTTATCTGGTGAACGCTCTGGGCGTTTCGGAATCGCCTTTTGATTGCTGGCTGGTGTTGCGCGGGGTGAAAACTTTGGCGCAACGCATGGAAGCTCACCAGGAAAATGCCCTGGCGGTCGCGCAATTTTTGGAAAAACATAAAAACGTGAAGAAGGTTTATTATCCGGGACTCAAAAGTCATCCGCAGCAGGATCTGATCAAAAAGCAGATGAAAGGTTTTGGCGGGATGTTGGCCTTTGAATTGAATACGAGTAAAATCCCGCTGGATAAATTTTTTGCGAAATTAAAATATTTCGCGCTCGCGGAATCTTTGGGCGGCGTGGAATCTTTGATCGAAGCGCCGTGGTTCATGAGCCATGCCTCGATGGGGGAGAAGGCTCTCTTGGCGTCGGGGATGACCAAAGAAACCGTCCGGGTTTCCATCGGGATTGAAGATGCCGAATATCTGATCGCTGACCTGGATCAGGCGTTGAAGGGGTAGTCTTGAGACAAAAACGCGTACAGTTGCTTTTTATTGCTTTGTGTCTTCCGCTTTTGTGCGGGCTCGCCAATATTTCCGTGCGCGACATCGAAACCGCCATTATCCAGCGCAATTACCATCAGGCGCATAACCTGGCGCACAAATTCATCAGTCAAAACCCTTCCAAAAATGAATCGGATGAAGCCCAGTATTATTTGGGTTTGAGCCTTTTGTATCTGCAGCGGTATGCCCAGGCCAGAGAGACCTTTCACCAGTTGATCCAGTATCAGCCGGAAGAAAGGCTGCGGGATAAGGTGTATGTCGGGATCATCGATTCCTATTCGCTGCAGGAGCAGTATCCGAACGCGATCAAAGCGGCGCAGGAATTATTAAAATTGAGCCCGAAATCGGAATTGGAAAGTTTGATCTATTTAAAGTTGGCGCGGGCGCATCTCAAATTGGCCGAGTGGGACGACGCGCAGAAATATTTAAAAAAGATCGTGAGCCATTTTCCGGACAGCCTTGAGACCGATGTGGCCAAACAATTGCTGGAAGAAAATCAGTATTTTGCGGTCCAGCTGGGCGCTTTTGCCGAACAGGCGCGGGCCGAGCAGCTCGTTGCTGATGTCAAAAATAAAGGCGAGTACGCGTATATTGTAGAAACGACCGACAGTTCCGGCCGGAAATATTATCGGGTCCGCGTCGGGCAATTTTCCCTTCTGGCAGAGGCGAATAAGGTTAAGCAAAAGCTCTCCGGCCTAGGATATCCCACCCAAGTTTATCCGTAAATGTTCTTAAGAAATAAAAGGGGTTAAGTTGTTGGGTTAAGGTCATGCGATTCGTTTCGTCTGTTGGCGAAGTTATGCGTAACCGAAAACCGATACGGGCTACATAACCTTAACCGAATAACCATTTTTTAGATGATGTCTTTGAAGATTATCTTTATAGTCGGTCCTACGGCTGTCGGCAAGACAGAGGTGGCGATCGCGTTGGCCGAGCGACTTAAGGGCGAGATCGTTTCTTGCGATTCCATGCAGGTGTACAAGGAAGTTTCCATTGCCAGCAGTAAGCCTACCAAAGAACAATTGAAAAAAGTCCCGCATCATCTTATCGGCATAGTTCCGGTCAAAAATAATTTTGATGTCGCGGCCTTTAACTGCCGGGCCTTGGCGACCATTAAAAAAATTCAGAAAAGAAATAAGGTTCCCATCGTTACGGGAGGGAGCGGGATGTACATGCAGGTCCTGTTGGACGGGATCTTTGCAGGAGAAAAAAAGGCGCCGGTCCGGCCTCAGGCATGGCAAAAGGACGCAGAGTCTTGCGGCAGCGAGGTGCTGTATCAGCGGTTGCAGGCGGTTGATCCGCAGGCCGCTGCCAAGATCCATCCCCACGATACCCGGCGGATCATGCGGGCATTGGAGGTTTTTTTCACCCAGGGGAAGCCGATCTCGGAATTGCAAAAAAAACGCAAAGGCTTGTGGGGCAGCGGGCAGGAAATTTCTATCTTTGCCTTGAACCGGGAGCGGGAAGAATTGTATAAACGTATCGAGCAGCGGGTCGATCAGATGTTTATTTATGGGATCGTGGAGGAGATGCGGGGTTTGCTCAGCAAGAAACTCAGCAAAACCGCTCAGGGGATGATCGGGCTCAAGGAGGTCGGCGGATTTTTAAAAGGGGAACATGATCTGCAGCGCGCGCAATATCTTTTGAAGCGCAACACGCGCCATTTTGCCAAGCGGCAATTGACCTGGTTTCGAAAAGATAAACGCCTGCAGTGGATTAATGTCGAAGAAAATGATAGAGTGGAAGAAATTGTAAAAGCTATCAGCCTTCAGCTGTCAGCTTTCAGCAAAAGCTTTTAACTGATAGCTGATGACTGAAAGCTGAAAACTTTTCATTATGAAAGAAAAAGTCCTTTTAGTCATAGTGGATTACAAAAACACCCAGCCCGACTGGTCGGTTGAAGATACCGCCAAGGAAATGGGAGAATTGGTGGCGGCCTGCCGGGGAGAAGTCACGGGGCAGATCATTTGCCGGATCGATAAGCCGGCGGCGACCTATTTGATCGGCGAGGGCAAGGTCAAAGAGATCGCTGCGCGCTGCGCGCTTGAAGGGGTGGATACGGTTGTCTTTGATCAGGATTTGAAAGGCAGCCAGCAGAGAAACATTGAAGAGGTCGTCAAAGTGAAGGTCATTGACCGTACGCAATTGATCCTGGATATTTTTGCCCGTCGGGCCACAAGCCAGGAAGGCAAGATGCAGGTGGAGTTGGCACAATTGGAATATATGTTGCCCCGCCTGGTGGGGAAGGGTGCCGAGATGTCACGCTTGGGCGGCGGGATCGGTACGCTGGGCCCCGGGGAAACAAAATTGGAAGTTGACCGCCGCAGGATCGGGGAGCGTATTGACCGTTTGAAAAAAGGCCTCAAAGAAGTCGCGGCGGATAGGACCCTCAAAAGAAAAAAGCGCCAGGAGCAGGGCATCCCGCTCCTTTCTTTGGTCGGATATACCAATGCCGGAAAATCGACCCTCTTGAACCGGCTGACCCAGGCAGAGCAGCGGGCGGAAAACGCCCTTTTTACCACGCTGGATTCGCTGTCCCGCCAATATATTTTACCCAATCATCAAAAAGTCATCCTCTCCGACACCGTCGGGTTTATTCATGATCTGCCGCACCATTTGGTCGAATCGTTTAAAGCGACCCTGGAAGAGGTGAAGGAGGCGGATCTTTTACTGCACGTTTTGGATGTGAGCCACCCGCAGTTTAAGAATCTTTATGAATCCGTGATCGATGTGCTGGACCAGCTGGGAGTGCAGGATAAGCCGACGGTCGTGGTTTTTAATAAGATCGATCTATTGAAAGACAAAAACTGGCTTAAGGATTTAAAGGAAAATTTTGATCACGCCGTAGCCATTTCGGCTTTGACCGGCGAGGGGATGGAAGATTTTGCCAGGGAAATTTCTAAGCTGCTCTCGCCGATGATGGCGGAGATCGATGTGGTCATCCCGATCCATCGCATGGATCTGGTCAATCTCGCCCATGAAGAAGGCCAGGTCATTGCGATCAAATATTATAACGATACGATCAACCTCCGCGCCAATGTCCCCGCTCACTTGGCCGGGAAGTTTGAGAGGATCAAATAGACGCTGTACGTAATTGTTGAACGTTGGTTCATGTGATATACTTTTAGCGATTATCCCAAAGTTAAATAGCGCAATTTTTTAGCCTGCCGGCAGGCAGGGAGGATATATGAAAACAAGTCCCATTATTCGGCTGTATCTTCTGGTGTTGTGTTTTCTGGTTACCCCTGCCTTTCAAAGTTTTTCCCAAGTCTCCGTTGATCAAGCCCCACCTCCTTTTCAGGTCGTAGGCACAAAGGTGTATAAGGATGGAAATCTTTATGAAGCAAAGCACGTCGGCTATGCAGGTTTGAGAAATAACGAATTTCCAGGACCCCCTTGGGGGATCTGTATTTGTAATCGTGGAAGTACGACGAATCCTTTCCAGTGCCTGGGTGCCGGTGTAGGAACATATGACCGCGGCCGCGCCAGGATCGATTATGATTTAAATTTAATTCGGGCAATGAATGCGAATGGGATAAGGACATGGGATCAGGTCAATCGAGATTTGCTGGATTCCGCCGCGGCCAGAAATTTATTGGTCACGGCCGGGATCAATTTGCTTTGGCAAGATTCCAATGGAGTGACTTACGGAACTTCAGCGGCTAGCGTGGCTTTTGAGAACAATGAAATCGCTAAAGCGGTTGCTTATGTGCGGATTTATAAAAATCATCCGGCGGTATTTGCCTGGATCATGGGGAATGAAGTTGAAATCAATATCCCGGGTACGGTGGTCCCTGCCTATATGGCTTTTTTGGAAAGACTCGCGCAGGCCATCAAGGTCGAGGACCCGATCCATCTTGTCACAACGGCGATCGCTTATAATCCCGGCTTGGTTCAGCAATATAATGCGGCGCTGCCTTCGCTGGATTTTTGGTCGCTCAATATTTATTTCGATCCGGCGAATCCGCATTGGGTCGGACCTTATGCGAACGCTTCGAATAAACCGCTGTATGTTTCGGAATACGGGGAAGACGTTTTTGACCATACCGGAGATATTTTTGATCAATTTAGCCAAGGCTCTGAAAATGAAACTTGGCATGCCAGTGTTAACGGCCAGATGGCGCAGGTGATCCGCACGGAAGTGACCAGGAATTGGGCCAGTCAACCAAATGCAAGAACCTTTGGCGGCGCTATTTTTCAATTTAATGATCAAGATTGGCAAACCAGAGGATGGGGCGATGCCTGTCATCACGGCATCGATCAGGACGGCTGGCATGGCCCGTTGGATTATCAAGATATCGAATATCACGGGATCTTTCGCAATACCCCGACGACAGCAAATCCGAATGCCTTAACTGCCCGGCAACTGGCGGCGCGGCTAACTCAAATATGGCAATAATTTGAAGCAAGGCTTATGCGGAAAATCATTTTCTTAGTTATTGTTTTTGGGTTGTTCCAGTCGCCTGGAGTGAATGCCCAGGTGAGTTACCGGCCGGCGCTTGCCGTGCCGGTTCTTCCTCAACAAAATGTGAAAGTCGTTGGCCGTCAACTCATGACGGATTTTGACGGGAATGGCCAGTACACACCCTATTTGATCAAAGGCGTTGCCTACAGTTCCAATCCCTGGGGACGGTTCCCTGATGATTGGGGATATGCCACATATCCCGCTGATCCCCGCTATAACAATCCGAGTTTCCCTAATAATATCCTTGATGACGCAGCTATTTTGGATCAGGATTTTGCTTTGATCCAATCGATGCACGGCAATACGATCCGGATTTGGGGTGGGCAGGATAATTCTGATCCGACGCAACCCGGGCGCTTTCCGACAAAAATCACGCAGCGGACTTTGGATAAAGCTGAGCAATATGGCTTAAAGGTCATTGCCGGATTTTGGATGCCCCATCCGGGGGATTGGGTATGCAGCAATGGCGGGTTAGGGCCGCGCATTTATAATTATAATACGGCTTTTTCTTACGGAAGCCCCACTGACCGCGCGTCGATCAAACAGAAATTTCGCAACTATGTGCGCCAATTTAAAAATCACCCGGCTATTCTTTTTTGGACTATCGGCAATGAAGATAATTTGCATTTAAGAGATGCCGTGCACGCCCAGCAATTTTATTCTTTGGTCAATGAAATGGCGCAAGAGGCGCATTTGGAAGAGGGGTTGGCGGCTCATCCTGTGGCGGCAGTCAGCGGCGATCTGGGGTTTATCGGCCAAGCCGGGGTGGCGGATGACGCGAGCGTGCCGGCTTTGGATCTCTGGGGCATGAATGTTTACCGGGGCGCTTCCTTCGGGAATTTGTTTACCAATTATGCGGCGGTCTCGCAAAAACCGCTTTGGATCTCGGAGTTTAATTCCGATGATGCTTGGCACACCACTGATCTGCAAAATCCGCACATTGGCTATGAAGATCAAAATGCGCAGGCTTTGACCACATATCTCCTTTGGCAGGAAATTCAGCAGAATTATAATTCTGTTTTGAATCGGGTCACCATCGGCGGGTCGGTGATGGCCTTCGGCGACGAATGGTGGCAGCCGGATCCCTGGCTGTGCGGAGCCAATAACCGGGCATGCAATGAACAGCACGATTATTTCGGGCAAGGCCCGATCGACCTCAGCTGCCCGCGCGACGGAACTCCGGATTGGTATCCGCCGTCGGCAGATAACTTTTTTAACGCCGAGTGGTGGGGGATTTTTGCCCGGGTGAAGAATCCGGTGCAGCCCAACCACGACACGATGGTGCCGCGCCTGGTGTATCATGCGCTGCGACTTTTTTGCTGGTAATTTTTTAGTGCCCTATTTTAAAGGTCAAGCAGGGCTTATTTTTTTGTTTTAATTATAGTTAGAATATCTAATTAAATAAATTAGAATAACTTGACATAATAATTAGGTTGTGTTATGCTTATTTCGGGTCAGGGGAGAGGTTGGTAAGGATGAAAAAAATTCAAACCAAACATTTTGAGGTCTATATCCGGCCGCATGAGCCGGTGTATATTATCAGCGTCGTCGCTGAGATCGTCGAGATCCCGATCTGGACGCTCCGAAAGCTGGATGATATGGGGATTGTTCAGCCCAAGCGGATCGGAAAAAAGACGCGTTGCTATTCTCAGGAGCAGCTGAAGGTTCTCAAATATGTTCATTATCTCATGGAGGAGAAGGGCGTGAATATTAGCGGGATAAAAATGATTTTAGAATTACATGGATAGAAATTTTTTTTGTTTAAAATTTGGCACTCATTTAGGTTGATTGCCAAAAAAGGAGAGCAATATGTTACGTCTCGATAAATTCACATTAAAAAGCCAAGAAGCTATTCAGCAGGCTTTGCAGTTAGCAGAAGAGTTGGGTCATCAGCAGATCGACTGCGAACATTTGACTTATTCTCTGCTGCAGGATGCCGCGGGCATTGTGGCTTCGATTCTGGCCAAACTCAATGTCCCTTCCCAGGCGTTATTAAAGAAGATCGAAGCAGAGCTGCAAAAGAAGCCGCGGGTGGAAGGCGGCGGCCAACCATTTTTAGCGCAATCATTAAATAAAGTTTTGGCGCAGTCGCAAACAATCGCTGCCGCGATGCAGGATGAATACGTTTCCCAGGAGCATATCCTTCTGGCATTATATAAAGAAGAAGGGACGTCCTTGCAGCGGGAGTGCAAGCAAAGCGGGATCCGGGAAGAAGATCTGTTAAAAATTTTAAAAAATATCAGGGGAGAACAAAAAGTGACCGACCAAAATCCGGAAGATAAATATCAGGCGTTGGAGAAATATGGAAAAGATTTGACCGATCTTGCCAGTCTGGGGAAACTTGATCCGGTCATCGGCCGCGATGAAGAGATTCGTCGGGTAATCCAGATCTTATCCCGCCGCACCAAGAATAATCCGGTGTTGATCGGCGAGCCGGGCGTGGGGAAGACCGCCATTGTCGAAGGTTTGGCGCAGCGGATTTTTTCCGGCGATGTTCCGGAAGGTTTAAAGAATAAAAAAGTCATTGGGCTCGATTTGGGCGCGCTGGTGGCGGGATCCAAATTTCGCGGAGAGTTTGAAGACCGCCTGAAAGCGGTTTTGAAAGAAGTCGAATCCAAGGCAGGCCAGGTGATCCTTTTTATTGACGAATTGCATACGATCGTCGGGGCCGGCAAGGCGGAAGGCGCGATGGACGCTTCCAACATGATTAAGCCGGCGTTGGCGCGGGGGCTGCTGCGCTGCATCGGCGCGACGACACTCGATGAATACCGCAAGCACATCGAAAAGGATGCGGCGCTGGAACGGCGTTTTCAACCGGTGATGGTGAATGAGCCCACCGTGGAAGATACGATCGCGATCTTGCGCGGGCTGAAAGAGCGCTATGAAGTGCATCACGGTGTGCGGATCCAGGATTCCGCCATTATTGCGGCGGCCACATTGTCGCAGCGGTATATCACCGAACGGTTTTTGCCGGACAAGGCCATTGATTTGATCGATGAGGCCGCTTCGCGTTTGCGCATCGAGATCGACAGCATGCCGCAGGAACTCGACGTTAACGAACGGCGTATCCGCCAGCTGGAGATCGAGCGGCAGGCGTTGAAGAAAGAAAAAGATGAGGCCTCACAGGAGCGTTTGAAGAAACTCGACGCAGAGTTGGGTCAATTAAAGGAAGAAAATAAAAAACTCCGCCTGCGCTGGAACAGTGAAAAAGAAATCATCAACAAGATCCGCAAGATCAAGGCGGACATTGAGCAGAAAAAACTTGAGGAAGTCCGGTTTGAGAAAGAAGGGAATCTCGACAAGGTCGCCGAGATCCGTTACGGTGTTTTGGTGAATTTGGAGAAGGAATTGGTCAGCCAGAACAAAGAACTGGCCAAGGTGCAAAAAAACGGGGCGATGCTCAAAGAGGAAGTGGACGACCAGGATATCGCGGAGATTGTTTCCAAATGGACCAAGATCCCGCTTCCCAAACTCATCGAAGGGGAAACAGAAAAACTTATCCATATCGAAGCAAGTTTAAGAAAGCGTGTCGTCGGCCAGGACCAGGCGATCGCCCTGGCGGCTTCGTGTATCCGGCGTTCGCGTACCGGTTTAAATGATCCGAACCGTCCGGTTGGTTCGTTTTTGTTCGTCGGTCCGACCGGCGTGGGCAAGACCGAACTGGCTAAATCCTTGGCGTGGTTTTTATTCGATGACGAGAACGCCATGATTCGCATCGATATGAGTGAGTACATGGAGAAGCACAGCGTCTCCCGTTTGATCGGGGCGCCGCCGGGCTATGTCGGCTATGACGAGGGCGGGCAACTCACCGAGGCGGTCCGCCGCCGGCCGTATGCGGTTGTCCTTTTTGATGAAATTGAAAAAGCGCATACGGATGTGTTCAATGCCCTTTTGCAAATTCTGGACGACGGGCGTTTGACCGACGGGCAGGGGCGTGTGGTGAATTTTAAGAATACGATCATCATCATGACGTCGAATATCGGTTCGGAGTTGATCCTGGACGTGGAAAATCCCGAGCAGATTGAAACCCGTATTAATCAGGCATTAAAAAATCATTTCCGCCCGGAATTTTTAAACCGCATTGATGAAAAGATTATTTTCAGCCGCTTGCAGAGGGAAGACATTCATAAGATCGTCGATATTCAGCTGGGGATCTTGCAGAATCGGCTCAAAGATAAAAGTATCACTCTGGAAGTGGCGGATAAGGTCAAGGATGTATTGGGCGAGCGAGGGTTTGATCCGGTGTATGGCGCGCGCCCGCTTAAGCGGACAGTCCAGAAATATGTTCAGGACCCGCTTGCGTTAAAGATCCTGCAAGGCGATATCAAAGAAAAGGACCGGGTCAAGGTGGGCCTTGGGAAAAGCGGGGAATTTGTCTTTAATAATTAAGCATTGTTAAAGGGGAGTGGTATAATAGCGCCATGTAAGAGAGGAAAATCGGGATGCCTATTTGGATGATAATATTTATTATTGTTGCCGTGGTTGGGATCATTCTCCTGTCGGGCACAACATTGCTGCGCAAGAAAACACGCGAGGAATATCTGCAGGAATTGGTGCAATTCCTGGAGGGGAAGTTGTCTCCTCTGGAAGGATATGAGAATTCTTTTCGAATAACGTTTCAATATGAAGGCAGGGCCTTTGAGTTTCAGGATATCGAGGACAAAGGTTTTGCCGGGTTAGGGCACAAGGCTTTCTTAAGGACGCAGACGGACAGCGTGTTGACGCTGAGCTTTACGGAGGCGGCCCGCTCGGGGATCCGCTCGAATATCGTCCAGGCGTCCCAGATCAGCAGTAAAGAAACGAGCTCTCTCACCATCCCCGAGGAATTAAAGGAATTTAAAATTTTTACGAATCAGATAAAACAAGCCGGCGCGCTGTTTTTCGATGATAAAATTCTGGACATTTTTGTCAATTATAAACAGCAAGACCCCCATGGGCACCCGCTGATGCCGCTGAGGATCCAGGACGGCTGGTTGAGCCTGGAGTTTTTTTCAGGGATTAACATGCATCCCAATCTTTTTGATTTGCAGAACAGTGTCAGCAAGATCGAACGTTATTTGAAGCATTTTCTTATTTTGGCAAAGGTGATCGAGCAGAATGAAAAGGAGTCGGCGGCATGAAAATGCGCCCGTTGGGAAAAACCGGCATAAAAGTTTCGGAAGTGGGATTGGGAACGTGGCAGATGGGCGGAACGTCTTGGGGCAAGATGGACGATAAGACCGCGCAGGAGATCTTGCAGACAGCCGTCGAGCAAGGGATCAATTTCTTTGATACAGCGGACATTTATGGGGACGGGATCAGCGAAGAGCGTATCGGAAAATTTTTGAAAGGGCGTTCGGAAAAGATCTTTGTGGCCACCAAGTGGGGGAGATTCCCGCAGCCGGGCTGGCCGAAAAATTATAGTTTTTATAATCTGCAGACCCAGACGGATAATTCGCTGCGCCGGTTGGGCGTGGAGGCGCTGGATTTGACGCAGGTGCATTGCCTGCCTACGGAATATTTGAGGAAGGCTGAGCTCTTTGAATGGTTCAATATTTTAAAGGAACGCGGGAAGATCAAAAATTTCGGTTTTAGCGTGGAATCGGTCGAACAAGCGATGCTTTGCCTGGAACATGAAGGTGTCGCTTCTTTGCAGATCATCTTTAATGTTTTTCGACAGAATCCGTTGACCGATCTTTTTGCGAAAGCCAAAGAAAAGGGAGTGGCCCTGATTATCCGGCTGCCGTTGGCCTCCGGGCTTTTATCCGGGAAATTTACTGAAAAGACACGTTTTGTCGAAACGGATCATCGCCATTTCAACCGGGATGGACAGGCCTTTAATGTGGGAGAGACCTTTTCCGGGGTTCCTTTTACTCAAGGATTAAGGCTGGTTGATGAGTTAAAGTCTTGGGTGCCGAAAGGCATGACCCTTCCCCAGATGGCCATGCGCTGGATATTGGATTTTGAAGCTGTCAGTGTAGTCATCCCGGGAGCAACAAAGCCGCAGCAGATCAAAGAGAATGCTTTTGCCAGTTCCTTGCCTCCTTTGAGCCCGGAATTGCATCAAAAGCTCAAGGATTTTTACGAAAACACAGTTGTACAGCATATCCGCGGGGCCTATTAACTTCCAGTTGACAACAAAAAGTCTTTTGTTATAATATCGGGCTAGCAATCAGGCGGTTAGAGTGCTAAATATTTTTTTCAGAGAAATAAGTCAAAGCAACAAATAAGGATAAGTTATTTTTCACCTCAGGATGGGAGGAGAATATGACACCGCGCAAAACAGATTATCGAGAAAGAAAAGACATAGTTTTGGCTATTGTGGTGGATCAGTACATTCAGACCATAAGCCCGGTGAGTTCGGCATTTATTGCGCAGCAATTTCCGATCGATTTAAGCTCTGCCACAGTCCGTAATATCCTGGCGGAATTAGAGGATGAAGGGTATCTCACTCATCCGCACACTTCTGCAGGCCGGATGCCCACGCAAAACGGGTACCGTTACTATGTCGATCATCTGATGCATCAGATCCAGCTTTTGGAAGAAGAGAAGGCGCGCATCAAAGCGGAATGTCAGCACGAGATGTCGGAATTGGAGTGTTTATTGGAGAAAACATCCGAAGTTGTCTCTGCGATGACCAATTACACGAGTATCATTTCCGTGGATGGATCGCGGGATAAAATTTTTTGCCGCGGAACAAGTCGGGTCGTCCGTTATCCCGAATCACAGGATCTCATGAAGATCCAATATATCCTTAATGCCCTGGAAGAGAAAGGGCGGATCCTGGAGATCATTAACCGTGATTTGAATAATAAAATTCAAATTTACATCGGCCAGGAATTGGCCTGTTTCGAGATCAATGATTGTTCGCTGGTGGTCTCCGGTTATAAAACTAGTCAGGGGGCGAGCGGGCGCATTGCCGTGTTGGGCCCGACGAGAATGAATTACAGCCGGGTCGTTTCGACCGTGGATTATTTTTCTGAATTGATCAACGAAATCGCTTAATGTCCATTTTGGGAAACAAAACGATGTCACATAAAGACCAGGAAAAAAAAGTCAATACGACCGAAGCGCAAGTCAAGCCGGATACGGCCGAAAAACTCCAGCCGGATCCAGGGCTCGCTGCGTCAGAGATGCTAGAGATTTCCAAGGCGGATTATGAAAATTTGGTCGCGGAAGCCGCCGAGTATAAGGATAAATACGTCCGCCTTTTCGCGGAATTTGAAAATGCCCGCAAACGGACCGAGCGCGAGAAGCTTGAGTTCATCAAATATGCCAACGAAGGACTGCTGGTACAATTTTTAAATATTCTCGACGATCTGGAACGTTCGGTGGAGGCGGCCAAGGCGCAGCATCAGGATTACGCGGCGTTTTTGAAAGGGATCGAACTGGTCATGGCGCATGTATATGAGATGCTTAAGAAAAATGATGTGAAACCGATGGAATCTCTCGGCAAAAAATTCGATCCGCATTGTCATGAGCCGTTGATGCAGGTTGAGTCCAACGAGCATGAGGACGGGGCGGTTGTGGAAGAATTTCAAAAAGGATATTATTTAGGCGATCGCGTGGTGCGAGTCGCGAAAGTGAAAGTAGCGAAACAAAAGACATAGTCACAAAGTCACAAGGTCACAAGTTGTTGAAAGTTTTACGTGTGACATTGTGACGTGTGACCTATTAGGAGGATTATAATATGGCACGAGCAATTGGAATCGATTTAGGAACATCAAATTCGGCCGCAGCGGTGATGGAAGGCGGCCGGGCAGTTATTATCCCTTCGGCAGAAGGCGCCGGGGTGGCTTCCGGAAAAGCATTTCCGTCATTTGTGGCGATCACCAAAGACGGCCAGCGGTTGGTCGGTGAACCTGCCCGTCGGCAAGCGCCGATCAACTCGGAAGGGACGATTTACGCGGCCAAGCGCAAAATGGGGACGAGCCACAAATTTAAAGTTTTTGATAAAGATTTTACCCCGCAGCAGGTCAGTTCTTTTATTTTGCAAAAAATTAAAGCGGATGCCGAGAAATATCTTGGCGAACCAGTGGAAGAAGCGGTGGTCACGGTGCCGGCGTATTTCAACGATAATCAGCGCCAGGCGACCAAAGATGCCGGCGAAATCGCGGGTTTGAAAGTTCTGCGTATCATCAACGAGCCGACCGCGGCGTGTTTGGCCTATGGGCTCGACAAGGCCGGTAAAGAACAGAAGATCATGGTCTTTGACTTAGGCGGCGGTACGCTTGATGTCACGATCCTGGAAATGGGTTGGGACAGTACGCACAAGGCCGCGACCTTTGAAGTTTTAGCGACGAGCGGGGACAACCAGCTCGGCGGTACGGATATGGACAATGTCCTGATCGATCACATCATCGGCGAATTCAAAAAAGATTCCGGCCTGGATTTAAAAAGTGACAAGATGGCTTTTCAGCGTTTGCGCGAAGCCGCCGAAAAGGCCAAGGTGGAACTTTCCAGCACGGTCTCGACGGATATCAACCTGCCGTTCATTACCGCCGATGCCACCGGTCCGAAACATTTAACCTTAAATATTACCCGCTCCAAGCTCGAATCGTTGATCGCGCCGATCGTCGATCGTTGCCGCGGGCCGTTGGTGCAGGCGATCAAAGATGCCTCAACGAAACTGGGAGAAGAGGTCAAGGTCGACAAGATCATTCTCGTCGGCGGTCCGACCCGCATGCCCATTGTGCAGCAGTTTGTGGAAAAAGAAGTCGGCCAGAAGATCGAGCGCGGGATCGACCCGATGGAGTGCGTTGCTTTAGGGGCAGCTATTCAGGCCGGGATCATCAAAGGCGAGGCCAAAGAAGTTCTCTTGCTGGACGTGACACCGCTGTCTCTGGGGATTGAGACGATGGGCGGTATTTTTACCAAATTGATCGAGCGGAACACAACGATCCCGACGAAAAAGAGCCAGGTTTTCTCGACCGCGGAAGATAATCAGCCTGCGGTCACGGTCCGCGTTCTGCAGGGCGAGCGGCAAATGGCCAGCGGCAACACGGAATTGGGACAATTTAATCTCGAAGGGATTCCGCCGGCTCCGCGCGGCCTTCCGCAGATCGAAGTTACTTTTGATATCGACACCAACGGGATCGTCCATGTTTCTGCCAAAGACAAGGGAACGGGCAAGGAGCAATCCATCCGTATCACGGCCCCGACCAAATTGTCGGAGGCCGAGATCGATAAAATGGTCAAAGAGGCGGAAAAGTACGCCGAAGAAGATAAAAAACGTAAAGAAGAGGTGGAATTGATCAATCAGGCCAACAGCCTCGTTTACGGGACAGAAAAAGCCGTGAAGGATTACGGTGATAAAGTTTCGGCGGCGGATAAAGCCAACATAGAACAAGAATTGAATCATTTGAAAGAAGCGATCAAAAATAAAGACCAGGCAAAAATGAAGCAAGGGATGGAATCGCTGCAAAAGGTGAGCCATAAGCTTGCCGAGGAAGTCTATAAGTCTACCGCGTCTCAACAGGCGGCGGGTGCCGGGGCTGCTGCCGGAGGCGGCGATCACGAATCTGCCCATGGGGCGCAAGGCGGACCGCAGTCATCGGGCGAAAAGTCCGGCAGTAAAGACGATGTCATCGATGCTGATTTTAAGGCGGAGGATGAGAAAAAATAATATAGCTATCAGTTGTCAGTCATCAGCTCGCAGCGAAAGGCTGTTGCTGATGGCTGAGGGCTGAGGGCTGAAAGCTTAACGTGAAAAAAGACTATTACGAAATTTTGGGTGTTCCCAAAATCGCCACGCTTCAGGAAATTAAAAAAGCGTATCGTTCCCTGGCGTTGTCGCATCATCCGGACCGGGTTGCGGAAGATAAAAAAAAAGAGGCTGAGGAAAAGTTCAAGGAAATCTCTGAGGCCTACGGTGTTTTGTCGGATTCGCAAAAACGCCAGATGTATGATCAGTACGGTCATTCGGGGATCGATCAGCGGTATACCGCAGAGGATATTTTTAAGGGAGCGGATTTCAGCAATTTTGAAGATCTTGGCCTGGGGGATATCCTAAGCCGGGTTTTTGGTGAGAGTAGCTTTGATTTTTTCGGAGGATCTTCCGGCGGACGGAGTCAGCGTTCCCGCGGACGGGATATTAAATATGAAGTTGATATCTCACTCGAGGAGGCTTATCACGGCGCTAAGCATAAGATTCAAGTTCCCCGTCATGATGAATGCGAACACTGTAAAGGCAGCGGCGCCAAGCCCGGCAGTTCCTTGAAGACCTGTTCGACCTGCCGCGGGCAAGGCCAGGTGATCATGTCCAGCGGATTTTTCCGCATGGCACAGACGTGCTCGGCGTGCGGCGGCCAGGGGAAGATTATTACAGAACATTGCCCCAAATGTCAGGGCCGAGGGGTTATCCGTGTGAACCGTAATATCGACGTCACGATCCCGGCCGGCGTTGACAGCGATTCGCGGTTGCGGGTCAAGAGTGAAGGCGAATACGGGCCGGGCGGACGCGGGGATCTGTACATTTACATTAATGTAAAGCCGCACCAGGTTTTTCACCGGGAAGGGAATCATCTGCAGATGGAATTGCCGGTCAGTTTTGTTAAGGCCGCCTTGGGCGCGGAGATTTCGGTACCGACCATCGAAGGATCAGTGATGATGAAGATCCCTGCCGGCACCCAGAGCGGAAAGATGTTCCGTTTAAAAGAAAAAGGCATGCCGGATCTGCACGGCGGGAAACGCGGCGACCTCTATGCGCGGGTCATGCTACAGGTTCCGACGAGTTTGACGGTTGAACAGCGGCGGTTGCTGGAAGAATATGCCGAAGCGAGCGGCGAGGATATTGCGGGCGAGGAATCTTTTAAGGAAAAGATAAAAAAAGTGTTTAAATAAGTTCTCAGCTTGCAGTTTTCAGCTATCAGCTAAAAGATTTTGCTGAAAGCTGAGAGCCGAAAGCTGATAGCTAATTTGGAGGTTAAAACTATGCCGACGTATCAATATGAATGTGCGGGATGCGGGCACGAAATGGAAACCTTGCAGTCCATGAAGGACCCAAAACTGACGAAGTGCCCGAAGTGTAAAAAAAATAAACTGCACCGTCTCATCGGTACGGGCGCGGGGTTGATTTTTAAAGGAAGCGGCTTTTACGCAACGGATTATAAGAAGAAAGAATCCTCGGCCAGTTCTTCCAAGAGTGAATCTTCCCAAAAATCTCAAACTAAGCCGACTGGTCACGGCTGCGGATCCGGCTGTGGCTGCTCTATGAACTAAAAGTTCCGGGAGACGAGACCTGTTGTTATGAAATTCCTGAGATTTTGGTTTCCAGTGCTATTTTATTCTGGTATCATTTTTTACGTGTCTTCCTGGCCCAATTTGCAGGCGCCGCTGGGAGAGTTTGATTTTGACAAGATTTTTCATTTATTAGAGTACATTCCGTATGGGTTTCTGGTGGCGCGGGCGCTGACGGCCGGTCAGTTGCCGCAAAACAGGCTTTTTCTGTGGAATGTTGTTCTTTTGTCTTTGCTTTACGCATTAAGCGACGAGTTTCATCAATCCTTTGTGATCGGCCGGGAGTCAAGCTTGATAGATGTTTGGGCGGATACACTGGGAGGGATGTTGGGCGGTTGGGTTTATATGGAATTCGAAAAGAGAAAATCAAAAACGCTAGCGGATGGAAAGAGGTTGTAAACAATGACACAGATCAAGCCTTTTCAGGCTGTTCATTATAATCCGGAAAAGATCAAAAATATCAGTCAAGTGGTTTGCCCGCCGTATGACGTGATCTCTAAAGAGCAGCAAATCCGTCTGCATAATGCCAGCCCGTACAATTTTGTTCATATCGATCTCGGCAAGGATCAGCCGCGGGACAACGATACCGACAACAGATATACCCGGGCCCAGAAGCTTTATGAGGATTGGATCCGGGAGGGGGTCTTACAACAAGACCAGCAGCCGTGTATTTATTTTTATAAACAGGAGTACCGCATTGTCGGCCAGCGTTACAGCCGTCTGGGATTTATTGCCCTTATGAAGCTGCAAGAGGACGGCGATGCCAAGATCTTTCCTCACGAAAACACCCACTCCGCTGCCAAAGAAGACCGTTTTAAACTCACCAGTATGTTAAAATCCAATTTGAGTCCGATCTTTGTGGTTTTTTCTGACAAGAAGAAAACCGCCGAAAGTATCTTTGCCAAACATTTCGAACAGCAACCCCCCTTGTTCGATGTCAAGGACGAGGATGGCGTGCGGCATATGATGTGGCGGCTGGATGAGCCGAAATATATCAGAGAAATATGCGATGCCCTGGAGGAACAAAAATTTTTTATTGCCGACGGACATCATCGTTATGAGGTCGCCCAGGAGTACCGCAAACACCGTCTGAAGAACCGTCCCAAAACCGACGGTTCGCCGTTCGATTATGTGATGACGTATTTTACCAATATGGAATCGAAAGATCTGCAGATCTTCCCGATCCACCGGGTGATCAAGAAGATGCCCAAGGCCCTCGATTTTCTGGAAGAATATTTTCGCATTGATAAGATCAAAGTGCGGGATGACCTGGCCGTGCTTTTGGCCAAGTCCGGAAAAAATGAATGCACGTATGGCCTTTATATGCGCGACGGGATCAAATTGCTGCGTTTAAAGAATAAAGCGCTCATCGATCAGAATATCCGCGAAGGCTCCAAAGACTACCGCCATCTCGACGCTACTATTTTAAAACATTTTATTTTTGATAAACTGGGGATCACTTCGGATAATATTACCTATGTCAAAGATATTCAGCCGGCCATGGCGATGGTGGATCACAAAGAGGCCGATGCCAGCTTTATCCTCAACCCTGTCCAAATCCAACATATGAAGGCCATTGCGCTCAATGGAGAGCGCATGCCGCCGAAGACGACCTACTTTTATCCCAAAGTACTTTCCGGCCTTACTGTTTATAAGATGGAATAATTTTTACGTCGAGGGGTTCCTATGGCACTTTTCGGAAAACCAAAATATACGTTAGTTAAGGTCAAGAAAAAGAACATCCCCGAAGGGATCTGGTCGAAGTGTCCGGATTGCGAGAGCCCTAACTACACCAAGGAAGTCAAAAGCAATTTCAATGTCTGCCCGAGCTGCGAATACCATTTTTCTTTGACGGCTATGGAGAGGATTGACCTTTTGCTGGATGAAAAAACTTTTGAGGAGATGGATGCCAGGATGGTTTCGCGAGACCCGTTGAACTTTAAGGGGCCGAAAACGTATAAAGAAAAGCTGGAAAGTGACAAAGAAAAGACCGGATTGCTGGACGCGGTGATCACCGGGGAAGGGGCTTTGGACGGACGCAAAATGGTCATTGCGGTGACGGATTCGCGGTTCATCATGGGATCGATGGGATCGGTGGTGGGCGAAAAGATCACCCGTGCCATCGAGTATGCAACAAAAAATAAACTGCCGATGGTGATCGTTTCCGGTTCGGGCGGCGGGGCCAGGATGTATGAAGGGGCCTTTTCGCTCATGCAGATGGCCAAGACCTGCGCGGCGTTAGCCCGGCATCACGATAAGGGGTTGTTGTACATTTCTGTTTTGACCGATCCGACGATGGCCGGGATCATGGCGTCGTTCGCTGGAGTGGGTGATGTTATTATAGCGGAACCCAAAGCACTGATCGGATTTACCGGCCCGCGCGTCATTGAGCAAACGATCCGTCAAAAACTCCCGGAAGGATTTCAGCGTTCGGAATTTCTTTTGGCGCATGGCCTCATCGACATGATTGTCCACCGTAAAGATCTGAAGAAAAGAATCGGTCAGATCATCGAGTATGCCCAGAATAAATAACGGTCGATGATTTCCCGTCGCATAAAAATTACCTTTTAAATAGAGCAGTGAGTTTTAAGAACAGTCATATTGAAAAGCAGATAAAAACGTATGGCTCAAATCAGTTTACGCAATGTTTCCAAATTTTATAAAGGTGATGTTAGAGCGGTCGATAACGTCAACTTAGGGATTGAGAACAAAGAATTTCTCGTCTTGGTTGGCCCTTCGGGATGCGGCAAGTCTACCACCCTGCGCATGATTGCCGGCTTGGAAGAAGTTTCCGAGGGCGAGATCCGGATCGGCGACAGCATGGTCAATGATGTTCCCGCCAAGGACCGCAATCTCGCGATGGTCTTTCAAAATTATGCGCTTTATCCGCATATGACGGTCTTTGAGAACATGGCCTTTGGTTTAAAACTGCGTAAATATCCTGCGAGTGAAATCCAACGCCGGGTCGGTGAAGCCGCGGAAATCCTGGGGATCAAAAAATTATTGGAACGTAAGCCGGGGCAGCTTTCCGGCGGGGAGCGGCAGCGCGTGGCGTTGGGCCGGGCGATCGTCCGTAAGCCGGTGGCGTTCTTGTTTGATGAACCTTTGAGTAATCTGGATGCCAAGATGCGCGTGCAGATGCGTACCGAGATCCATAAGCTCCGTATGCGCCTGCAGACGACATTTATTTATGTGACGCACGATCAGACGGAGGCCATGACGCTCGGGGACCGGATCGCGGTGATGAAAGACGGCAAAATTCAACAATGCGCCGATCCCATCTCGGTCTATGATAAGCCCGCCAATAAATTTGTCGCGAGTTTTATCGGTTTGCCGCCGATGAATTTCATGAATGGAAAGATTATAAAAAAGGAAAGAAAATATTACTTTGACGAAGGAAAGTTTCAGGTTAAAATCGTCGAGGACATGTATAATACCCTTGTCCCTTATGAAGGCAAGGAAATAACCTTTGGGATTCGGGCCGAAGATATTTACGACAAGCTCTTTGTTGCGGTAGCTCCTCTAGAAAATACCATCCAAGCCACCTGTGAAGTTGTTGAACCTATGGGTTCAGAGGTTTTTCTTTATCTGAACTCCGGAAAAAATCAGTTTATCGCGCGCGTGGGGGCTCATAACCGGCCGGAAGTAAATCGTGACATGGATCTGGTTTTTGATATGAGCAAGGTGCATTTTTTTGACAAGGAAACCGAATCAACTATACTCTAAACTCCCGCTGCTCGTTGCTTGCCTCTGTGTTCTTCTCCTAGGTCTTTTTATCTGCGCAACGGTGTATCACGTTAGATTTTCTTGCCTCCTGATTGTCGCCCTGGCAATCTGTGTGGGGGTTCTCCTTTTTGTCCGCGTCCGTTTAGTGCGAAGACAAGCCGAATTGGTTTTAGAAAAACAAGATTATTCCGAAAAGATCAATCTTTTGGAGGCGGAGATGATTCGAGAGAGAAGAAGCATCGATGCCTTCCGAGAGAAAATTTTCAATTATTTAAACCTTAAGAATGTCATCGAAAAATTAAGCCTCAGTCTGACGGTCAGCGACACGTCCCAAGTCTTATCTTCCGAGGTGGGACGGTTATTCGATGATTCGTACAGCACCGTCATCTTGTATTTATTTCATGCCAAGACAGGGGAGCTGGGATTGTCGGCTTCGCAGAAAGGTCAAACTCCGGCCAATATCAAAGACAAAAAAGGGGACGCCTTTGATCAATGGGTGATTAAAACAATGCAGCCGCTTTTGATCGAAGACACGCGGACGGACTTTCGGTTCGATGTCGATAAGATTTTTACCGAGACCAGCCGGCCGGTCCGTTCCGTCATCAGCGTGCCTTTGGTCATTCACAACAAAACGCTGGGATTGTTGCGGGTGGACAGCCCGCGGGAGAAAAATTTTAAAACGGAAGATTTGCAGATTTTGATGACGCTGGGAGGCTTAGGGGCCGTGGCCCTTGAGAACGCGCAGCTGTATGAACGTATCCAAGATTTGGCGATTCACGACGGGCTAACCGGTCTGTATCTGCGCCGGCACCTTTTAGAGAGGATGTCACAGGAAATCTCGCGTGATCTCAGAGGAAAACAAGAGCTATCCTTTTTGATGATTGACCTTGACCATTTTAAGAAATATAACGACCGGTTCGGTCATATGGCCGGGGACATTGTTTTAAAAACCGTCAGCGCAGTTCTTTCCTATTTTTTCAATGAAGCAGGGAATTTGGTGTGCCGTTACGGGGGAGAAGAGTTTGCGGTGCTGTTGCCGGATTGCCCTAAAGAAAAAGCGATGGATCTTGCGGAGAAAATTCGCAAAAAGATTGAGCATCAAGAAATCATTCTGCGCCGGGAGAGAACCTCGATCACTGTCTCCATCGGAGTCGCGACTTTTCCGCACGATGCTCGGATCCGCGAAGAGCTCATCCATAAAGCGGACGAGGCGCTTTACAAAGCCAAAGAAAAGGGAAGAAATCGAGTCTGGAGGGCGGGAAAATGATCGCAATGAGTTTGGCGATTTTATTATTTTTGGCGTTATTTTTATATATCGTGGATATTGTTACGCGTCATTTGGATGATAAAGAACGTGCCGACGTCGAGGAGGTAAAAAATATTTATCAGAATTTGCAGGAGAAAGAAGCAGGGATCCATGCGGAGAAGAAAAAAATTCAAAAACAAACCGAAGAAATCTTCGCGCTTTATGATATCACCCGGCAGATCACGCAAAATTTTGATGCCGCAGAAACTTTTGAAATTTTTAAGAACAGGTTAAAAGAACGCACGAATTTTGTCGATTGCCGTCTCATCGAGGCTCAGTCCGAGGAGATCCGGCAGTTAAAAATCCTACCTCAATATTTTCTGTTCCCGTTGCAAAGCAAGAACCAGTTGTTGGGTTTTTTGACCGTGGAAGGGCTGGAGGAATCTGAGCGTGATAAAGTGGCGATCTTGGGACATCAATTGGCCCTGGCCTTGCGGCGGATCAAGCTCTATGAAGAGGTGGAACGCTTGGCACTCACGGATAGTTTGACCGAGGTGCATACCCGCCGCTATTTTATGGAACGTTTTGAGGAGGAGCTCAAGAGAGCGCATAACCGTAAAACTCCGTTGTCCCTTTTGATGATTGATGTCGACTATTTTAAACGTTTCAATGATCAATACGGGCATATGGTCGGGGACCAGATCCTGCATAAAATCGGCATGATCATTAAGGAAAATATCCGCGGTATCGATATCGTCGGCCGCTATGGCGGAGAGGAGTTTGTCGTTGTCCTCCCGGATACGGATAGAAAGGGTGCAGGTTTCGTGGCTGAACGTATCCGTTCTGCCACAGAGGCTACCCAAATTCAGGCCTATGATACAGTGGTGAGCGTTACCATCAGCATCGGCCTGACCGTCTTTCCGGACGATGCCGAGAGTCTTTCTCAATTGATCGAAAAAGCGGATCAGTCATTATATCAAGCCAAAAGTACGGGACGGAACCGTATCGACTGATCGAACCAGGCCTGCCCAATTTCTCTAACCCCTTGAATTCCCTCAATTTTAAGCTCTAAAAACACACTACAAACTCTAAAAATCTATATTGAATCTCGCTTTTATTTCATGTACAATGAGGCAACTTTTCTAGTATAAAAGTAGTTATATTTCTATTATTTAATATGAAGAAATTGACCCTAGGGATCGATGTCGGGGGGACCAATATAAAATTGGGGTTAGTGAACAACTTAGGCAAGGTTGTTGGCCGGACGAGTGTTTCTACCAGACCCTACCGTCACAGTAAAAATCAGCTGTTGGGAGCCTTGTTGGCCGCCGTCCGCTCGCTTTTATCCGAGCAGGGATTAAAAAAGGAGAATATTCAAGGCATCGGCATCGGCTTGCCGGGCCTGGTTGATCCGGTCCACGGTGTGGTTAATTTTTTGCCCAATATTTCCGGTTGGAAGAACGTCCCGTTAAAAAAGATCCTGGAGACACGGTTAGGGATCAAAACTTTTTTGGAAAATGATGTCAATTTGATCACGCTGGGCGAATGGAAATACGGGGCCGGACGCGGAATCAAGGATCTGGTGTGTATCACCTTGGGAACCGGCGTGGGGGGAGGGTTGATCATTAATAATCAGCTTTATCGCGGGGCAGGCTTTGTGGCCGGGGAGATCGGTCATATGCCTTTGAATGAAACAGGCCCGCTGTGCGGCTGCGGCGGCTATGGTTGTTTGGAGCGTTATGTCGGCAACCGGTATGTCCTGCAAAAGGCCGCAAAGATTTTTCATAGAAAAAATATAGATTTTATTGATATCCGCCGTTTTTCCCGTCAAGGCAATCCCCGGGCGACGCTTTTTTGGAGAGAAATGGCAACGCATATCGGTAACGGACTCGCCGGGGTGGTGAACTTGCTGAATCCAGCCCGGATCATTATCGGCGGGGGTGTTTCCAATAATCATAAATATTTATTTCCGAGGATCCGTCAGGTCATCAAGCAGCGCGCTTTAAAGATTCCTGCTTCGACGGTCAAAATTGTGCGGACCCAATTAGGGGACGACGCCGGTATTATCGGGGCCCAAGTCTTGGTTAATCATGAAATTTAAACTCAGCAGAATAAGAAGAGTGGCGGGATATCTGTTGGCGCTTGGCATCAGCTGGAGCGTCTGGCAGGGTTTGGTTTTTGCGCAAGAGACCTTGCTGAATGCCGTTCTGGAGCAGCCTGGCGTTGCGGGTCCCTCACCGGAAGAGCAACAAGGCGCATCTTCCGTCGTTGTCCAAAATTCCTCACCCAGCGCCCAAGATTCTCAACCCGCGGCCATGCCTGCTGAAATTACCGCCGACCGTTTTGAATTTTCTCAGGATACCAATAAAGTTTATGCCTATGGCAATGTCATCGCTATGCGCAAAGGCACGACCCTCAAATGCGATAAACTGGAATATTCCCGCGATGATAAAAAAGCGCTGGCGGAAGGCAACGTCATGCTTATTTCGGAAAACGGCACTATCGCCGGCGATAAGATGCTTGTGGATATGGAAACCATGCGCGGAGAACTGGATCTTGCCAAAATTTATTCTTATCCTTTTTACGGCAAAGGCCGCAAGATGGCCAAGATCGGCGACAATCAGATCCGCATGGAACGAGGATATCTGACGACGTGCGACCATGACCAACCGCACTTTCGTTTTGCCTCAAAGTATTATGATGTTTATCCGGGAGAAAAATTTGTCGCGCGGCATGTGCGGGTTTATGTGGGCAATGTGCCGTTATTATATGTTCCCAAATTCACCCAGCCCTTGAATCGAAAGCCTTGGATCACATATACTCCGGGATATAATAAAAAGTGGGGAGCATTTCTTTTAACCCAGGTACGTCCGCAGCTTTTTAAGAATGCCAGCGTCGTTCTTCATTTGGATTATCGCGAGAAAAAAGAGTTCGCCTCAGGTTTTGACATAAATTATACCTTGCCCAATTACGGGAACGGTATCGTCCGTACGTATTACATGAATGAAAGTACGCTCAACAGAAAACATTATTTGACCTTTAAAGCTCGCGAGGATCGACCGTCGGATTATAAAAAGCCAACCTACAAGGAACGGTTTAAGGTTGAGTGGCGGCATAAATGGAAGATTGATGATAAAACGAACACCATCTTGCAATATCACAAATTGAGTGACGCGACTTTTTTGAAAGATTATTTCGAACGTCAGCGGGACCGGGATTCGAGCCCGGCGACGTATTTTTTGTTTACGCGCAATCTGAATCGCGGGACGTTCAGCTTCCGGGTGGATGACCGGGTCAATCGGTTTGAGTCGATTGTCGAGCGGCTCCCGGAATTGAATCTTGATCTTCCCAATGCAAAGATCGGAAATTCCCAAGTTTATTTTAAAAGCAACAGTACCTATTCTAACCTGAGCAAGAAGGACGCTGCTCCAACGGAAATCCGCAAGGAGACTCAGCGCTTTGATATCGATAACGAATTGTCCCGCCCGTTTAAATTGTCCATTATCGAATTGCGGCCATTTGTCGGTGTGCGTGAAACATATTACAGTAAGACAAAGAATTCGTCCCAGTATAACGTGATCCGCGGCCTTTTTCGCACCGGGTCGGATTTGAGCACAAAGTTTTTTAGAGTTTTTGATATGGAGGGGAAATATTTAGGTATGGAAATCAATAAACTCCGGCACATTGTTACACCGTCCGTGACTTATCGGTACACGCATGATCCGACGCTGCCGTCTTCTTCATTAGATCAGTTCGACGGCATTGATTCCTTATCGAGAGGGCACACGGTTGGTTTTTCTTATGAGAATAAACTGCAAACGAAACGCCAGGGAAAAACGTGGGAACTTATGCGCTCAACGATTTCAACGAACTTTGCCTTGAAAGAAAATCCCGGCCGGGGGGGCTTCCAGGATATCCTGGCAGATATCGAACTCGCTCCGCAGGACTGGATCAAATTTTTCTTTGATTCTTCTTTTGATACGCAACGGGAGAGGATTAAGACAGCGAATTTTGATTTATATTTTAATGATCACAGCAAGCGCTGGTACTTTGATCTCGGGAAGCGTTTTAACGCCGATGGGGATGACCAAATCACCACTGAGCTGGGATATAAAATTAATCACAAATGGACATTGACGGCTTATAATCGGCAGGACATTAAGCATGGAATTTTGAAGGAGCAGAATTATAAATTGACACGGGATATGCATGAATGGGATATGGAAATAAATTTTAGCGAGACCCGCGGAAGAGGCGATGAGATCCTGATTATTTTCAGACTCAAGGCATTCCCGGAGATCGGCATTGATGCAGGAACAGGCTTTAATCGACGCAAGCGCGGTTCCACAGTCAGTG
>MHGP01000049.1:25168-35178 GCA_001805615.1 Omnitrophica WOR_2 bacterium RIFCSPHIGHO2_02_FULL_48_11 | reverse complement strand
CGACGTGGATTTTCCTTTCCCATCGCCGGTATGGACCAGGATCAGGCCCTTTTTCTTAAATTTTTTGATGTCCTCAAAATCCCGCGGGGACATATCCTGACAATTTTTCATACTTTTTCCCCGGCGGCCGTCGTCGTTCCTTTGATTCGCTGAGGGATCCCGGAAACCATAAAAATAACTTCATCACACACCTGCGCGGCCTTTTGGTTCAATATCCCCAGTTCATATATAAATTTTCTGGCTAATGCGTTCTCGGGCAGGATCCCTGATCCGACCTCGTTCGTGACCACAATGATATTCGTTCTCGTGTGCTGCAATGCATCGAGAAATAACTTCTGCTCTTCCCGCGCCGCTTGTTCATCTTCCTTAAGATGATACAAAAGATTATTCACCCAGACTGTCAGGCAATCGATCACGATCACTCCCGCGGAAGATTCTGCCATTTGAATGGCCTTCGCTAACTGGGCAGGCTCTTCGATGACAAAAAAACTTTTACTTCTCTCTTCTTGGTGCCGCGCGATGCCGGCCTTCATCTCATCGTCAAAGGCCTCAGCGGTCGCGATAAAAACCTTCTTCCCCACAAATTTCTGCGCCAGAGCTAACGCCAACCGGCTCTTGCCGCTTTTAACCCCGCCTGTTAAAAGAATTCTTCGCATAATTTTATCCCAGAAATTTCTTATTCAGCAACCACAAAAAGAACGGGCCGCCAATGATCGCGGTCACGATCCCCACCGGGATCTCCGCTGGGGCGATCACGGTCCGGGCAAACACATCACACAGCGTCAAGAACGACCCGCCGAACAAAAACGTCGCCGGCGTTAAATATCGATGATCAGAGCCGAGCAAAAATCTACAGATATGCGGGGCGATCAAGCCGATGAACGCGATCGGCCCGCAAATGGAAACGATCCGGCCGATCACCAGCGATAACAGGACAAATAAAATTTTTACCAGTTTGCGCGTGTCCACACCGCGGCTGATGGCAATCTCTTCCCCGGTCGTCAAAAGGTTCAATTCCCGGCTGAAGTAAAAGATCACCGCCAAAGCGACCGCGACAAAAGGTAGGACCTCAAAAAAAGGTTCATACCCGAAAACCGAAAGGCTGCCCATCAGCCAGCGCGAGATCCGGAAGGATTCATAGATCCCGCTTAAAAATTGCAAGAGCATTATCAGGCTAATAAAAAAGAAACTCACAATAACGCCGGCCAGAAGCATTTTTGTCGTCGAATTTCCGTAACGGATCTTTGACAGCGACCAGACAATAGCGATCGCCAGGACCGCGCCCACGAAGGAAAATAGCGAAATCCCGGAAATGCCCCAAAAGACGAACGAACATCCCAGCCAAATATAGACCGTTGCGCCGAACGAAGCCCCGGCCGAAACGCCCAAGGTGAACGGGCACACCAGCGGATTGCGGAAGACCGCCTGGAACACCATCCCGCTTAAGGCGAACGCGCCGCCAGCCAAAAACGCCACCAGCGCCCGTGGGATTCGCATTTGCCAGAAGATTTGCACGTCGCGGATATTCACATCTTTGGAAAAAATATCCATCCAGGAGAATGTTTTGGAACCCCAGAACGGCGCATATGCAATAATAAGCACCGAGGCCGCACATAAAATAAAAATAGTATAGGTTCGTTTAATGGACAGCATGTTTCCGGTCGTCCGGGACCACAATGATCTTTTTTGTTTTGGGATCTTCCAGGAAAAGAAATTTCGTATCGAAAATCTCGGTCAATTTTTCATCGGTAATAACATCGCACGGATTTCCAATGAACCGCAACCGCCCGTCCTTGAACGCCGCCACCCGCTGGCTCCAGGTAAAGATATGCGTCAGGTCATGGGTCACATGGAGCACGGTGATATTCAGTTGTTTCGAAATCCACGAAACAGTTTCCTGGATCTCGATCTGGTGCCGCGGATCCAAATGGGTCGTCGGTTCATCCAATAAGAGGATCCTCGGCTGCTGCGCCAGGCTCGCGGCGAGATACACTTTCTGGCGTTCGCCCCCGCTTAAAGTGCTGATGTCCCGGTGTTCCAGATGCGACAATCCGGTCAGCTGAATCATCTCTTTAACGATCGCGATATCTTTTTTAGATTCCTGCTCGAACGGTTGAAGGTGCGGGTAACGGCCCATCATCACAAATTCATAAACCGAATACGAAAACGCGTATTCACGGATCTGCGGCAAGTAACCGATAACTTTCCCCAACTCTTTTTGATCATACTGCGGAAGGTCTTTGCCCATGATGCGTATCGTCCCCTGCTCGATGGTGACGATACGGTTCAAACATTTCAAGAGGGTCGATTTTCCGGCGCCGTTGGGCCCGATGATCGAAATGTATTCCCCGGGCATAACAGCGAACTGGATATTATGCAGGATTTCTTTGCCGTTATAAGCGAAGGAAAGATTTTGAATGTCGACGGTGGGGGTCATACTATTCCCATTTCACTTCCGGATGGATGATCCGTGCCATATCCATCAAGGTCTGCGCAACGCGCGGGCCGGGGATCCCGATGTAAGGCTGTTTCAAAATAAAAATGCGGTTATTTTTATGCGCGTCGAGCTGCGGCAGCATATCCCAATCTTTACGGATCTCTTCGGGAGTAAAACGTTCTTCCGCGATGCCGGCCATCAGCTCAATAATGATATCCGGGTTCAAACGCAGGATCCCTTCCGGGGAAATGACCGGGCTCGTGATCATCTCGGAGCCCTGATAAGCGTTCACACCGCCGGCGATCTCGATAAGGTCATCAAAAAAAGTAAAATTCCCAGCGATATACACTTCGCGGATCGAACCTTCGCCCAGAGGTCTGAGATAGGTGACCAGGATCGTCGGCTTGGTTAGGTCCTTCGTCATTTTCTGGACGTATTCGACCATTTGTTTAATTTCTCCCACGATCTGCTGCGCCTTTTCTTTCTTGTCGACCGCTTCGCCGATCAGTTCGATAGATTTTATGATCCCATCCAAGCTTCTGGTCTCGATCTGCAGCGTAGGAATTTTCATCTTCTTCATCCGGCTGACAAGTTCGTTCTCATCATCCTGCAGGATGACCAGATCCGGGTTAAGGCTGTAGATAACTTCATAGTTCACGTCCAAGAGCCCGCCGACGATCGTTTTTTCCTTCCGGGCCTCGGGCGGGAACATACAATACCGCGTCACGCCGATGACCTTATCCTGCGCTTCAAGAGCATAAAGTATTTCTGTAGTCGACGGCAAAAGCGAGATGACTTTTGTATGCCCGTCTGGGTGGGCCGATAAAGGCAGTACGCCGGCCGCACTCAACACACATAATCCGATGAAAAATCTTTTCAGTTTCATATTATTTTAAATTGACCACTTTTATCCGTTTCATTTCTCCGGAAAATTTAAGGCACGTCACGCTGCCGTAATCAATGTCGAAATGAAAAGCATTCTGCAGCGGCATACCCAAAATGTTGGCCAAGATCGTGCGGATCGTTCCAGCGTGCGAAACGACCGCGACCGTTTCGAAACTGGCTTTGTTCAACTCAACAAAAAATTTATCCACGCGCCCACTTAAGTCCCGGAACGATTCTCCACCAGGCACGCGGGTTTCCACAAAACTATTCATCCAATTTCCCAGGGCCAGCTGATCGATCTTATCCCACTCCTTCATTTCCCAGTCGCCGAAGTTCAACTCCTTCAAATACTCGGAGATCATAAGCTGCTTGGTCTTGATCAATTTGGCCAATTCATGGCAGCGTTTGAGCGGGCTGCTGTAAACCGCGTCGAAATACGGCGGGATCAATTTTTGCAGAGAAATCCATTCCTCCGGAAAAGAATCTGCGAGCGGCAAATCCGTATGTCCGTAGCAAAAATTTGATTGAACCTGCGGCTTAGTATGCCGGATCAAATAAACTTCCATAACACGATAAAACCTAAGTAAAAAATGACTTCGCATACCTGCTGTAACGCCCCCAGACAATCCCCCGTATATCCACCGATCCGTCCGGCAAAATATTGTGCCAAAAGCATTTCAGCGGCAACGACCGGCGCGAGCAAAGCAAAGACATAAAAATTATTAAACAAAAATAGCGGTGCTATCCCAAAACCAAGGACGATCAGCAAATTCTTTAATGTCAGCTTCTTCGCCATCGGCCTCACCTTGCTTTGGTCGATATCCTGGACGTAATCATGCGTATACCGGAACAGGCTCGACACCGCACGGCTGACACTGTGCGCCGCGATCAAAACCAGCGGCAAATATCTCGTATTTATCTCAGAAAGCAGAACGAATTTCGTCAACAAGATCATAATCAGGCCGATCGTCCCGTACGCGCCGATCCGTGAATCCTTCATGATGGCCAGGACCTGTTCCTTGCTCCATCCCCCGCCGAATCCGTCGCACGTATCGCCGAAACCGTCCTCGTGGAACGCCCCGGTCAGAAAGATCGTTGTGATCATCGATAAAATAATGCTTACCGAAACCGGCAGGGCCAGATGCGCTTTATAGAAAACCACTGCGGCAAACATCCCCACGATCCAGCCAATCACCGGGTAATACCGGGACGATGCATCAAGATGTTCCTGGCTGTACGGGACCTTGGGGCACGGGATCCGGGTAAAGAACATCAACGCCGTAAAAAAAAGCTCAAGCTCTCTTTTGATCATAAATGAATCTTAGGGATCTTTTTTCTTCGAAACACCGGCACTGTCGAAACTCGCCATCTCATTCAGAAAATTGACCGCTGACTGCAGCAACGGATACGCCAACGCAGCCCCTGTGCCCTCGCCCAAACGCAGATTCAAATCCAGAATCGGTTTTACTTCTAAATACTGCAAAATCTTTTTATGCCCCGCTTCCTGGGATTGATGGCAGAAAAATGCGTAACCTTTAACCGCAGGTTCGATTCTGTACACGATCAAGAACGCAGCTGTTGAGATGAACCCGTCGACTAAGATGATCATTTTCCTCTGTGCAGCCTTCAGCATCGCGCCGCACATCATCGCGATCTCAAATCCGCCGAACGCCGCAAGGATATCCAGCGGAGAATGAACCTCACCTTGCCATTTTAAAAGAGCTTCTTTCAAAACTTTTGTTTTATGCCGGAGCTGTTCATCATTCAAACCCGTTCCCCGTCCGACACAATCTTCAATAGGAATACCGCTTGCTGCGCTCATCAAGGCGCTCGCGGACGCGGTGTTGCCGATCCCCATTTCACCGAAACCGATCACGTTGCAACCGCTTTGGCAAATGTGCTCTACAATTTCCGCTCCCCTGTCCAGTGCTTGCCAACATTCTGGAGCGCTCATCGCCTTCTCTTTTAAGAAATTTCTTGTCCCCTTGGCGACCTTAGCGTTGATCAACGGAACTGCCTTTGGAAAATCAAAATTCACCCCGGCGTCCACAACGGTGATGTCGATCTTATTTTGACGGCAAAAAATATTAATGGCCGCGCCGCCGCCTAAAAAATTCAAGACCATCTGGTGGGTCACTTCCTGCGGAAACGCGCTGACTCCCTCCGCCGTTATGCCGTGGTCGCCGGCAAAAACAATAATGTGCGGATTGTTTAAGGAAGGCGTTAAGCTCTGCTGAATAATCCCAATTTGAAAAGCGATATCTTCCAAATACCCCAAAGAACCGAGCGGCTTTGTTTTGCTATCGATTTTCTGCCGCAAGACGCTGCTTAATTGTGTCGACAAAACTTTTTCCATTGATTGCATCCTATGTTTAAATTAAATCGCAATACCAAAATCCGTTATCATCCAAACTGGATTCTGCCGGTGTTTTATATTTCCGGTAAACAAGCTCGCCCTTACGAAAGGCTAACGGTTTTTTAAAAATCGGCCCGTCAAAAACAAACGAATGATATTCCCCATTTTCTCCGCAAGGGTCAACCCCGGCGGGTAAATCCTTCAAAAATTGCCGGTCAATTTCCCGCCCGGCAAAAGATTTGTCGAGATATTTATCATTAACGCAGGCGATAACCGCCCTGAACCCCAAATCAATAAATTCAGTGGCCAGATCAATGGTCGGCCTCTGCCAAATCGGAAAAACCGCCTGCATCTGAACTTTGGCTAATTGGCCTTCGCGGTATTTCTTAAGGTCTTCCAAAAAAATATCGCCGAAAATCGAATACTCGATTTTGTCATCTTTGAACTGCCGGAGGGTTGTAAACATCAGCTCGTCATACGCTGCCATCGTCGGCGCTTCCGGGACCCAGACCGGATGCAAAGGGATTCCGATACTCTCGGCCTGCGCCTTGATTAATTCCAGGCGGACACCGTGCATGGACACCCGTTGATATCGTGTGTTAACCGACGTCAAAAGGCAGCGGATATCAAACTGTTTCCGACGGAGGACGGCGTAAAGGCTCATCGACGAGTCTTTACCGCCGCTCCAATTAAAGACAGCCCTTTTCATAGGGGCAGTGTTTGCAGCGGCAGCCACAGCAATAACCTCGCTTTAAAAGATAGTGGGCGGTAAAAACCCAACGCCCCTGCCCATCGATTGTGTAATCAACATTTTCGGTGAACTCGCAAGCTTCTTTGGTTTTTGCCCGGGTATCCCCCAGCCTTAAGAGCGTTGGAGGCATATAATACTAGAATTGCAACTTTGTGCCGATTAAGAAATTGGTCCCGGCAGCCGGATAATAATCCTTGGTCGTCGATGATGTTGATTTAACCGTATAACTGTTATACATCTTATTGAACATATTATTCCAAGCCGCAAAAACTTCAAGGTTATTATGATGGAAAGACAATTTTGAATCCATAACATAATACGCTTTTTCCCGCGGCGTTACATTCAAAGTATCGTTGATGGCATAGTGCGAGCCGACATAGCGGCCGCCTAAAGACAGCGAATAATGCTTGAGAAAATCAAAATTAAACCCGAAGCTGGCCTGGTGTTCAGGGGCAAAGGGGATTAACTTATCATTGTTGGCGCCGTCGATAAACCTCGGGTCCTGGAAGGAATAATTGGTGGCTAATTCCCATTTATCCAGGAACTCGACGTCCCAAATGGTTTTCTTAAGGTCCGTACGGGTCCCGACTTCTATCCCTCGGCGGCGTGTTTTAGGGTAATTATCATTGGAACCGAAAAACCCGGATGAGGGATTAAAGAAGATTTCATTCCTCAAATCCATCCAGTAAGGTGTCACCGTAAGTTCGTGGATATCCTTGATATTGTGCTTAACACCGACTTCATATTGAATGCCTGTCTGCTGTTTCAGGTCAAGGTTCAATGTCCCGCTGAAAGAATCATACCACTCATCGGTTGCCAAAAACCGGAATGTCTGCTGGACATTCATAAAGACATTGGATCCTTTGCCGTATTCATACTTCATGCCGAAGCTGTTGACGGATTCTTTGGGAGTATTCGTATTATACCCCCGGGTGGTTTGCCGCTGATCAAACGTATACTCCGCCGTCTGCCAACGCGTTCCTAAATTGGCATACAAATTATTAAGAACCTCATACTCCGTGTTGGCGTAAAGGCCCCATTCCCGCTTTGAGATGGTTAAATCGTCGGTGTTTCCCTGGCTTCCCAGAATATCGTTGTCCGTATCATAAAAATCCATACCGGTAACAAAACGGAATTCACGATTGAACAATTCTTTGTTAAAAATATACTTAGAATTTAAGCTGTAAGAATCAATCATGCGTTTTGTGTCAAAAAGCCCGAATTCCTGAAACGAGGCGTAGGTATCACGGTTTCTATAAGAGAAGTCAAGCACCAGGTTGCCCAGATCAAAATCTTCCGGCCAGGGCTTCACATCCAGGACTAATTGCACGTAGCGGTCTTTGGTGTTGGCGAAATCTTTAGGCGCGGTACTCCCTCGGCGCCCTAAGCTGCGGATTTCAGCGGCCGTCAACCCTCCCGGCAGGCCGTAATCATCTTCATGCCAGCCGAAATTCAAGTCAATCCCCAGCTTGTCCGACATCTCATAACCGAGACGGGTGTTGTAATCTTTGGCCAAAACATTGCTGTTGGTCCTATACCCGTCGGTATCCGAATAGCTGGAATAAAATAGGTAAGAAACATCCTGCGGTAACCCCAGCCACTGAAAACTCTTTGACCCGGAAACCTCCGCTTGCTGGATACTGGTCGCGTAACTGCCGTGCTTGGTTTCTACACTCCCTTTAAGCTTGCCCTTCCCTTTTTTCGTAATAATATTTACAACACCGCCAACGGCGTTATCGCCGTAAAGAACCGACCCGGCCCCGCGGATAATTTCAATCCGTTCCACTTCCCCTAAAGGGATCTGCATAGTGTCCGGCCCGGAGATATCGATCGAATTGACTTTGCGGTCATTGACTAAAACCAAGACATTGCGGCTTGCCGTATCGCCGAAACCGCGGATGTCGATAATTGCTGTTTTCGGCGTGCTGTTGTCATAAATATTAACGCCTAACTCCTGCTGCAAAATATCGCTCACGGTTTTTCCGTTGGATGCTTCGATCTCTTCCCTAGTAATAACGGAAATATTGGAAGCGAGTTTATAATTCAACTGGGCCATGCGGCTGGAGCTGACAACAATTTCTCCCAGGTCAACGAGAAGACCGGGCGCCGCGGCCGCGACCTTAACGTTGAACAATCCTAAAATACACCATACCACCAACAACTTTTTTTTCATGTCTTCTCCTTTTAAAAAATAAAAAACTCCCAACCGATCCATATCGATTGGGAGTGCACCCTGCTTAACTTAGTCCCATCTATTTATATCCTATAGTCTTCGCTATAGAAACATAATAATATACTGGCAGGTGTTCTGACTTCCTCCGTCGCTTTGCTTCGCAAAGCGAAGCAGCGGAGGCTACAGTGGCGGGACCGTCCCTGATTTTAACAGGGTTTCCCTTTTAATTTCCTGGACATCTCAAACCCCTTCGCACATTCGACGCGAAAGGAGGAAAACCAGCATGAATTTTAAACTCAAAGAGCGAATTATTTGTTCGACAAAGAAATCGGCGCCAAGCGCGTGCCTTGCAGACGATGTGCGATCAATTCATAAGCCCCGAATAAAAGCGTGCTATAAATCAGAGTGCTGGCAAGTTCATTGCGAAAATACGGGATCGCCAGCACGAAACATTCGCCTAATCCTTGCAGTGTGTGGAGATACATCCCGGAGACCAGCCATACTCCCAAATTCGTAATAACGAAGAAAATAATGGCGGAACACAGGCTTGTTCCCAGAACCGTTTTCAAATTTTTATGGTTTTTCAGCCAGAAACCCAAAACCGTGATCAACACCATGCTCCCCCAGGTAAAAAGCATCGTTTCATGAAAACCGATGAATACATCCGTCACCGCCATGAGGGCTAAAGGCAAGAGAATGGCGCCGTACCTACTCTTTATATAAGCACCGCTTAAAAGGGCCACAGAAATAATCGGCGTGAAATCCGGGATATGGACGATCAAACGTGAAGCAATCCCCAAACTTAATAAAATGACCGCTAACATAGAATCCTTTCTGTTGCGGGTACTATATACAATTTTATTTCTAAAGTCAAGGGCTTACATTCTGAATAGTCATGGTGCTGCCCAAATCCAGCTTCCCCCCGGCTGCCGCATCATACATGCGGTATTTTTGCCAGCCCCTTTTTTGCAAAAAATATTTTAAACTGTTGCCCAGCACACTCAATCCATAAATAGTGCTGCGCTGCAAGTTTATGGACGAACAATCTTTATTGTAATTGCACGGCGCGGAAATCTCACCGACCCGGTAATTCCAATGAAAAATTTGCGTCAAAATTTGATTATCAAAAATAAAATCGTCGGAATTCTCCAGCAAAGGAATGCTTAGCAAAACCTCGCGGGAATAGGCGCGGTAGCCGGTGTGGTATTCTGATAATTTTTGGCCGGTTAAGATATTTTCAAAGGCGGTCAGAAAACGGTTCGAAACATATTTTAAAAGCGGCATTTCCCCTTTTAAAGCATACCCCCCCAGGATCCTCGATCCTAAAACTACGTCAAACATCCCGCAAGAAATCAAAGCCGCCATCGCGGTCACAAGTTTCGGCGGGTATTGATAATCCGGGTGCAGC
>MHGP01000049.1:1439-25140 GCA_001805615.1 Omnitrophica WOR_2 bacterium RIFCSPHIGHO2_02_FULL_48_11 | reverse complement strand
AGCCGGCGGGCGACTTCGGCCGTTTTATCCCGCGACCGATCATCGACCAAGATGACTTCATCGACGATATCGTGGGGGATTTCGGCATACGTTTTCTCCAACGTTTTCTCGGCATTATACGCCGGCAAGACAACGATGATCTTTTTTCCATTGAGCATAGCGCACCACTATTTTAAATTAAAAACGTGTCCAAAATTTTTATTAGCCGTACGATGAGCACGCCACCTAACGCAAGAAGAACGATTACTTTCCCTACCTTGTTTTGCTGCGCCTGCCATATATAAATTGAAAATAATGTTGTGGCTATTATACCAATGGGGGCCAGCGAAATAAAGTACCGATTCGGAAACTGAAATCCATCGGCAAAGTCCTCGTGCATTTTGAACTTTAAAAAAAGCAAAAAAAATCCGACCAGCACCGAACTTAAATATAAAAAATACACCATACTGGTTTTGGCAAGAACGTGGGCGTTCATTTCTTGCCAGAAAATCTTCCACGATTTCTTGGAGCAAAAAAACGCTTGCCCCCACAACACCAGGAACCCAATGGCTATAAGCATCCGTTCTTTGGAGAAACTTGCATTGAGCAACTGCAACAGCCCTTCTTTAAAATAATAAGTAAACTGCGGTGTCAAAGAATAATAATAAAGACCGATGCTAAGGGGGACCAGAAACATGAAAATATATTTTTTCCAATCCCTTTCACCCATCAACCACAACAATGCACACACACTACACAGCTGGATCAAACTCAACACCGCCGTCGAAGCCAGCAACACGTGGACAACACACAGTTGCTGCCAAGAGCGTTTTAGAGAACCTTTTTGCCCCACAAGAAGCTCTAAAAATAACAAAGACTGCAAAGTGGTAAAAAAAACAAAAAGCGCATAGGGTCTTGCCTCTGCCCAAAAAGCCCAGACCATAAAAGAAGCCAGCGCAATCAAAAAAGAATATATGCCCCAAATAAGAGAATACCGACGAGAAAAATAATAAAAGACGGCAACCACCGCAGCCGACATGCTCATAACTGAAGTGATTCGCAAAACAATACGCGCCTTCATGCTGGCATAAACTTCTTGTTGAGTCAGCCATTCGGGTTTTGTCAAATATCCGGCAACCGTGGTCACGACTTTTTGGATAAAGTGAAAAAGCGGCGCCACATTCCCATCGCCGCTTTTGGGGTCCACAAAAATAATTTTCCAATAAGATCGTCCGGCCACAGACACAATTTGGTTATACATTTCATCAATCCAAATAGCTTTGTGAGAGGCGAGATAAAACCCTATGCCAAGACACCCCAAAAACAATAAACTGCTTATAATTGACAATGTCGACGGGCGTTTTTGCATGAGTCCCTCAGATATCTCTGCACATTAAATGGCCTTGGCGATAACCCGCAAAATCCCCCCCCGCCCCAAACACGATGCTCCAAATTCCAACAGCATGCTTACCAAAATAAACGGAGATAATAGAAAAAATAAAAGCAGCAATTTTCCCAACGACGCCCCTGTTTTTAAATGATTCAATTTTCTTGCCTTATTCTTCATAAGAAAATAAATAAAATCTTGCTGCGGGAAGAATAAATTCAGCAAGCTCTGCAGCATGCCGAAGGGACCGAACTCAAACGACAAAGTACGCATCGACTGAACCTCAAAACCATTCGCCTCTAATATTATTTTTAAATTATGAATTGAGTAATGAAAAAAGTGCCGCGGGGAATCCAGGTGGATCCATTTTCCTTTGGCTATTTTTGCCTGCAGGCTAAATAAATTAGGGACCTCGACAATCAACACGCCGCGTGGCTTAAGGATACGGCGAATTTCCTTAAGAATGTTTTGTGGGTTAGGAATATGCTCAAAAACATGCCACAAGGATACGACATCAAAATATCCATCCTGAAAGCGGCACGATGCGATGTCCGCTGTCACATAAACAGGAATATTCAGAACCTCACTCGTGGCCTGAGCCGCTTGGGGGGAATATTCCGTGCCATAACAGTCCCAGCCGTTTCTTTTTAATTCCCGCAGCATCAGCCCCCGTCCGCAACCGACATCTAAAATACGCCCTCGAGGAATTTTGCGCATGATCATCCAGGAGCGGGAACGTCGAAAAAAAGAAATGAGCCATTCGATGAGAGGATGAAACCGCCGATTTTTGTTTCCGTAATATTCTTCGGGATAAAAAGGGGTAAGATCAAAATTGGGCGGCAGAACTGTCCAGCCCAAGCCGCACTGCTGGCATTGAACGACAGTGAATTTCTTTTGCGTTAATTGTTCGGTATTAACTAAAGTCTGATAAGGGACTTTCCTTTGACATTGAATGCAATAGTCAATGGCCGGCTGGGTGACGTTAATCGTTTGTCCATTCATATTATGTAACGGTGTAAAATGGTATTATTATAATACAAAACATATCCAAGACAAACGCTTTATTGCGGCACCGTCATTCTAAGAAATACATCCCCAATTAGGCGTTTGTTGCCTCTCATGTTATAATGTGACCCATTGTACACTAAACGCACTTAAATAACCGCAGAGAAAACATTCGCATGACCAAGATTACAGATATTTTTGAACAAAAACCCCACACCTTTTCCTTCGAGCTCTTTCCCCCAAAAACGGACGAAGGATACCAAAAACTTTTGGAGACGATCAAGGCCCTCGCCGGCTTAAAGCCGGATTTTATTTCCGTTACCTATGGCGCGGGCGGCGGCAGCCGTGACAAAACGTTCGATATCGTGCAGCATATTCAAGACAAGCACAAGATCACCGGCGTGGCGCACCTGACCTGTGTCCTGCATAATAAGAACGAGATCAAAAATATCCTCGCGGATATAAAAAACCGCGGCATCAAGAACGTCTTGGCCTTGCGCGGCGACCCGCCTAAAGAAAATCCCGATTGGCAGCCGGGGAAAGACAATTTTAGATACAGCAGCGAACTGTGCGCGTTTATCCGTAAAAATTTCGGCGAGCATTTTGGGATCGGCGTAGCCGGCTTCCCGGAAGGACACCTCTTGTGCCAGGACCGCGACCGTGATGCGCAATTTCTAAAAATAAAAATCGACAACGGCGCGGACTTTGTCATCACCCAATTATTTTTCGATAATAAAAATTATTTTGATTATGTGGCTCGCTTGCGCAAACTCGGTGTGAAGGCGCGCGTGCTGCCGGGGATTATCCCGATCACGGATTATCAAGGATTGGTACGGTTCTGCGGCCTCTGTGGGGCGACCGTCACCGCGGAGTTAAAAAAGATTTTTGAGCCTATCCAGAACGATAAAGAAGCGACACTCAAAGCCGGGATCGATTTTGCCGTCCGCCAATGCCAGGAACTTCTGGCCGGCGGTGCCCCGGGACTGCACTTCTATACCCTCAATAAATCCACGCCGGTGGATACAATCCTGAACCAAGTCCGACGATAATTTTATACATAAATTTTACCAATAAAATGGTCTAATCTTTATTCGTCTATTTTTTAGATCCGTTCCATATTTGGGTGAAGAGTTCATAGGTTTTTCGCTTCTGTCGCATTAAAGTATCTGAACCATTTCCCATGGACAAAATACCCCAATATTCATCGTGCTTGACCGGCTGGTTTTCGACCCAAGCGCGGGAACCGGTATTTTGTTCGAAAGGTGTCCAGTTAAGATACCACTGATCAGTCCAATGAAAAATAACTCCACCAATCACGTTACCTTGGCCTTGATGTTCTGCCCAGTATTTGGAGGCCGCATTGTCTTCGATATCTACCCAGGCATTTTTAAAATACCTGTACTGAATTTCTTCATCCTCTCCTTTATCAGAATAGGCATACTGACCAAACTCGGAAATAAAAATTGGCCGGTCAAAAACTTCTTTGGACTTCTGCCACAGATTGCCGAAGCCAAACATGCCGCGATAGGCATTGTAAGCAACAATATCGATGCCCGGGGCTACTTTGGCATAATGCTTGAGCGTATTGTAATCAAGGCTATCTCCATCGCACACAGCTACGGGGTGATTTGGGTCAAGCTGATGAATCATGTCTGCGATTTCTCCAACCAAGCTGGCATAAACTTCCGGATAGTGCGGGGCATTCATATTCGACCACGTCGCAATATTATTTTCATTCCCTAAAAGCCACATTAGGATGTAAGGTTCATCCTTATTATCCAACACCATGGCCTTGACGGAATTCTTAATATTCTCACGCTGCTGGGGATTATTATAATCAACACCTTCTTTCCACATCACACCAGCACCGACCGTCCATGATCCTAAAAAATGACCAGCAATGACGCGAATACCGTATTTCTGATACAGATCACGCAATAACTTTTTATTGATAGCGTGGTTATAAAGATTTTCTGTATTTTTGTCCGATTTATAAATATCCCCAACGAGTGAATTATTAGAAGGCAAATGATACAACCGGATCGTGTTAACACCCATCTTCTTTAAAAGAGAAAAATCGCCCTCCAGAGGCTCATCGTCATCCCGAATATTATTTTTATTTTTATCGAGCCAAGATTGATAAGGAATATCAATAATTCCGTCCTGATTGTCGTCTTCATCCATCCAATCCTGCTGGGTCGCATCATCTGGAGCCTGTCCAATATTAACCGGGTTGAAAACAACGCCCCGGATAAAATACGGTTTATCATTGACCAAAAGCTGCCAGGAACCATCCTTATATTTGACGACTTTGACTTTTCCACCTCGCTTCTCGATAATTTTTTGCTCCGCAGCCATAGTATCTCCAAAAAATAAGGCTGTTAAAAAAACCATTGGAATGATTAACTTAACGTATAAAAAAATTCTCTTCACGCCATCCTCCTCTAAATTTAGATGGCTTCTGGTCAAAGCATTCAGTCACGCCTTGATCGATTTAATCACAAAAAATAGCTAGCTATTTATAACTTATCTACCCTAAAAAGGATCTTTGTCTAATACTTGGATTTCATTATTTTGTTAATATTTCTTCAATGATTTTATCTGCCACTAATTGATAGCCTTTTCGATTGCAATGCCCACCGATTTTGGGACGATACGGGAGAGGATTATCAGCCATAAAACTTTTAGGATCGCCCGTGTCATTAAATGCTCCAAGCATATCCACAAAAGGAATATTCATTTTTTGACACAAATCGCGCAGAGCGAAAAATTCACAATCCGAATAACCTTCAATATAAAATCTAGTATCAGGCAAAAAAACTACTGAAAATTTTCCGCCATAAACTTCAGTCACTTGTTGATAATATCGAAACATCCTCTCAACCGACTTTTTATGGCCATCCATTCCACTGCAGTCCGGCCAGCCTTCCCCTGCATAACGAGCCCACCGAATGTGATTACGGATGAAAAGGGATATTATGTTGCTGCTATGGATAAGTCGTTTGAAAGAAAAACCGGATTTTACTTTCGCTGCTTCTTTTTCTTCATATTTTAATAAAGTTTTTAGGTGTTCCATGTTAACAGCACGTTCTAATTCTCGGTCTTTGGTTGAATTTTTTTCAATCAAAGACTTAGATTGAAACGTATCTAAATATTCTTTGAGCTGAGGATCTTGTAATTCCGAGACCATCCTATTTAGGCTCACTGCTTCGGATACGACTAAAATAAAATCTTTAGGTTTCTTGGGCAAACCATATTCAATAAAGAAGGCGAGATTTGTCAGAAGTCCTGTTGAGCCGTATCCGGCATTGTAGACCGACAATTTCGTTTTCTTACGGATATTATCCGCGATTGTAAATCCATCCTGCACCCAGCATCCCATGGTGAATGAATCTCCAACGAGAAAGACGTCAAATCGATCTGTTTTCTCATATAAACCCGGCGGATTACGCAGCCCATTAGCATCGGATGGGTAGACAACTAAACCATCATCTTCTTCATCACCAATGATGAGACTATTGCCAATACCCGTTAAATAAAAATTTATTTTGTAATCGTCGCGAAATCGTCTTAATACGCCTGGCGGAATAAAAGGCCCTACTTTGATGCCCTTTTGTTGAAATTCTATTAAAGTTTTTAATCGTTTATATTTCGATCGGGTCATAACAACATCAAAATTATCCATTCCCGGGGGGTAATTGATAATTTTAAGAAATATTTCAATCGACCCAAAAACAATTAAACAAGTTACGAGAATACTGAAGAAAGCCGCTCTAATCTTTGCAGATTTTTTTAGAGCAAAAATAAACGACAGAGTACAAAAAATAGTACAAAGAGTGTAAGCGAGCAAAGTGCCATACCCAATGGCGTGAGTATAATCCCACAAAGTAACAGAACCCAGAATCAGACTTTTTTTTAATTTGATCCATATAAAAAGTGAAAAAAGAATGAAAACGATAGGACTGAAAACGGCATAAAACTCGGGCTTTAATCGGAGGGGGTTAAATCCCGGGTGGGAATTGCTATACTTTGGATCCATATCATTTCTATTCTTTAAAACAGGCTTATGGTCTGGATTCTCAAAAAATTTTATATTAACATAAAGGCAAGCTACGTTTTTCTGTAGCTTGCCTATTATCTAATCAGTTTCGATCAGGTGAAACATAGGTGTTGTTATCGCGTTTTTGCAGACGCTTGTTTTCACCAGATTTTCACAACCCACTGTTTATCTTATGAATATACTTAATCAACTCCACTGTCTTATTCGAATATCCCCATTCATTATCATACCAGGAAACGACTTTGACGAAGGTGTCATTCAAGGCGATACCGGCATCCGCATCAAAGATCGATGTCCGGGCATCCCCCACAAAATCAGACGAAACAACCTGATCTTCGGTGTAACCGAGGATCCCCTTCAATTCCCCTTCCGAAGCGCGTTTCATTTCAGCCTTGATCTCATCCCATTTGGCCGGTTTTGCCAATTTGCAGGTCAGATCAACCACCGAGACATCCGCCACAGGAACGCGAAACGCCATGCCGGTCAATTTTCCATTGAGGGCCGGAATGACTTTCCCGACCGCTTTGGCTGCGCCCGTAGAAGAAGGAATAATATTCTGAGCCGCCCCGCGGCCGCCGCGCCAATCTTTTTTCGACGGGCCGTCGACCGTTTTCTGAGTTGCGGTCACCGCATGGCACGTGGTCATCAAACCTTCCACGATACCCCATTTGTCATTTAAAACTTTCGCAATCGGCGCCAAACAGTTCGTGGTACAAGAAGCATTGGAAATAATATCCATATCTTTGCTGTACGCCTGGTGATTTACCCCCATGACAAACATCGGTGCATCGGCTGAAGGAGCCGAGATAATCACTTTCTTCGCGCCCGCTGCCAGATGTCCCTTGGCGCTGTCTTTCGTGGTAAAAAAACCGGTGGACTCAACCACATATTCGGCACCAATTTCACTCCACTTTAAATTGGCAGGCTCTTTTTCGGCAGTGACCCGGATCTTTTTGCCGTTCACAATAAGTTCGCTGCCTTTGCCCTCCACGGTTCCTTTAAATGGCCCATGGGTCGAATCATATTTGAGCATATAGGCTAAATAATCAGCCTCGAAGAGATCATTGATCCCGACGACTTCGACTTCCTTATGCTGCAACGCCGCACGGAACACGAGCCGGCCAATGCGACCAAAACCGTTGATACCTACTTTCATTGACATCGCTACCCTCCTAATGACTTTAACAGTTGCTTTTATAAAGGACTAATTGTAATTCAAATCTTCGCCTCACGCAAGTATTTTGCTGCAACATGCGGAGCGGTGCGGACAATATAAAACCCGGTCCCCCACTCAAAGCCGGCGACCCGCGTGAGATTAGGAACAATTTCAATGTGCCAGTGATAACTACCGGGATTGCCTTGGTTGACCGGCGCAAGATGGATATAAAAATTATATGACGGATCGGATAAAGAAATTTTAATCCGCGACAGGACTTCTCTCAGCAGATTAGCCAAATGATGCTGTTCTTCTTCGTTGAGCGATCCGAATTGTGAGGTATGTTTTCTAGGGAGTATCCAGCATTCAAACGGAAAGCGCGGCACAAACGGACAAAACGCAATAAAATCGGTATTCTCGGTAATAATCCTATCCTGGTCCTGATACTCCTGATAAATAATGTCACAAAAGATGCAGCGCCCCCGAAAATTAAAATACTGTTGCGCCCCTTCCAGCTCTTCCAAAACATATTTGGGCACCATCGGCAGGGCGATGATCTGACTATGCGCATGCTCCATGCTGGCCCCGGCGGATTCTCCGTAATTTTTAAAGATCATAATGTATTTGAACCGCCGGTCGCCGGAAAGCGAAATAAAACGGCTTTGATATTTTTTAATGACATTCAACATTTCCGCTTCCGAAAGATCGGCAAATTTTTTAAAATGCTCGGGGGTTTCGATGACCACTTCATGCGCACCGACGCCGTTTGAGATATCGAAGATCCCGAGCCCGCGCTTGTTCAGCTCCCCTTCGATACGCAACGCCGGAAATTTATTCGGGATGACCCTGACCGACCAGCCGGCCGTATTCGCCGGCGTATTGGAGGGACGGATGACATCCACTTCCGGAGGCGTATGGCGTTCGCGGCCATAACAAAATTGGCAAACATCCGCTTGCCGAAAGACATGTTCTTCCTTCTCAAAATCCGGCGGGTGCAAGGAATCATCGGTATTAACAATGACCCATCGTCCCACCACCGGATCGCGTCGCAGTTCAGCCATAGATCTCTACCTCACGTAAAAATTCCGCCATATTCTCCGGCGGAACAGGACAAATATAAAACCCGGTGCCTTTTTCAAAACCAGCCACCCGCGTTAAGCGCGGCATGATCTCCATGTGCCAGTGATAATCTTCATGAATGGTTTTCCACTGCAATTTTTTATCATGTTCCCGTCGGAAAGGCGCGGAATGGATGACGTAATTGTACGCCGGGTCATTCAATCCTATTTTAATCTTCAGGAGCAGATCTTTTAAGATCCGCGCCAAATCTTCCTCAAACCCCACCACCCCTTCTGAAAAATCGCAATCGTGTTTTTTAGGAAGGACCCAGATTTCAAACAAGAACCGGGCCGCGAAAGGGGTCATCGCGATAAAATGTTCCGTCTCAAAAATGATGCGCTTCTTGAATTCCTTTTCCTGATTGATCAGATCGCAATAGACGCAACGTTCGTGATAATCAAAATATTTTTTGGCACCGATGAGCTTTTCTTTGACGCGCAGCGGATTGACCGGTGTCGCGACAATCTGCGAACGGGAATGACCGATCCGCCGGCCGCCCGCCCCCCAGCCATGATTTTTATAAGACAGGGCATATTGTAGGTTGGGATCTTTCTTGAGATCATTGATGCGGACCACATACGTATTTAAAACCTGCTGAATTTGTTCGACATCCAGATCCGCCATGTTGGCGATGTGCTCGGGTGTTTCAATGATGACTTCATGCGCGCCATAACCATTGATCACGTCGTACAATCCATGACCGGTACGGCTGCTGTGGGACTGGGGCTTAAGGGTTGGGGCACCACTGGGGACGACCAAAACACTCCAGTCCGGATGTTTGTCGTTCTTGGCAGTATAAATAACTTTTTCTTTATTATGACAGAAAGGGCAATGCGACCCGCCCCCATTGAAAGTATTTTCACTGGAATCAACGATGTTGCCGGGCCGACGGGCCCGCTCGGTGGCGATAATGACCCATCGCCCAACAACCGGATCTTTGCGAAGTTCTGGCATAATTTTAGCTCATAGCTGTTAGCTCATAGCCCATAGCTTGTCGCTTCCTAAAAACTACCATCTACGAGCTAAGAACATTGTTTGAATGTAAAATTATATCACACACCCTACAGGCTACAAAACATTATTCCATATCCGGCATTACGGCATGCGGATCGGCAGGATCACGAACGGGATGCCTTGCTGGTAAAACATCCGCTGCAGGGCAAAGACCGTGTAGTTGTGCAGCCAACGGTTCATCAGGGTTTCTTTAGCGAAGACCAACTGCCCTCCGAAGAATACGACATTCGGATATTTTGCCAAAATCTGCGGAGCTTGTTTCTCCACCTCTTCAATCACTTCCAGTCCGGTAAAGGTCAATCCTTCGGCAAAGTAGCCCTGGTCATTCATCAATTTGACGTAGCATTGGATATCGTCTTTGATCTTCGTTTGTAGATTTTCGACTTCCGCTGTTCCTTTAAAATTCCCCGCATCAATGATGCCTACCTCAACAAAGACAAAGTTCCTAAATTCCCGACCGAAGAAACGGACAACATTGAACAAGGTATGCAGCCCAAGCCCGTTATAACCATTCACCAAAATAACCGCTGTCTTGGAATCCTGGTCCAGCGCCACAGAACGGTTGTCTTCTCCTTTTTTATGCGGGATCACGCTCCCGGCTGTCTTAAGCAGATCATCCAGCCGGCCCAATTGTTTAAAGGTTTCCCGGTAATGCTGCTTTATGTACATGGCCAAGGTGACCAGCGACCCGGTGATGAGCAGTGTCGCCCATCCGCCGTCATAAAATTTCAAAATGGTCACCGAGACAAGAATAAAGGAACACAGCGCCAAACCGCTCCCGTTGATCAGAATCTTGTGTTTCCATCCTGCCACCCGCGATTGCCACCAGTATTTCACCATCCCGGCCTGCGAAAGACAAAACGTTATAAAAACATTAATACTGTAAAGAACAACCAATAATTTAACCGATCCCTGCGTCATCACCATCGCGGTGAGCGCCGCTATCCCCATCAACAAAATACCGTTCTGCATGACCAGGCGGTCGCTCAAGGCCGCAAATTTTACTGGGAACCAGCGGTCCGTCGCCATGTTCGAAAGGACCCTCGGCCCGTCGATAAACCCCGCCTGCGCCGCCACGAACAGCAGCAGCGCTTCTGAGACAAGCGTCACCAGGATAAAGATCACTCCTGCCTTCCCCCAATCTTGCGCGACGGTTTCGAACAAAACGGCATTTAATGTTTTTCCCGGGACATGCTGAACTTGAAATAAAAGGTACGCGAAAATTAACCCAACCACCGTGACCGAAAGGGACACGGCCATATATGTCATCGTTTTGCGGCCGGTCTTCACTTTAGGTTCACGCAAGATGGACAACCCGTTACTCACCGCCTCGATCCCGGTATACGTACCGGCACCGATCGAATACGCTTTCATTAAAAGAAACAACATGCCGAACAAGCCAAGCTCCAGGCGGGTCTTGGTCACTTCCTCGGAAGCGATCTGCACCACGGATGGCAGCTGCGGCAAATGCATTATGATCGTATAGACAATAACGAATAAGTGGGTGAACACAAAAACCAGGAAGACCGGCACAAGCGGAATGACCGATTCTTTAACGCCTCTTAAATTCAGCAGCACAAGCAGCATAACACCCAAAATGGCAAGTTCGATCTTAAAGACAATCCATTCCGGAGGGAGAAAACTGAACACCGCATCGGCCCCGCTGGCAATAGAGATCGTGATGGTCAAAACATAATCGACCAATAAGGCGCACCCTGAAATCATCCCGATCTGGGGAGACAAAAGTTTACTGGCAACCAAATACCCTCCCCCGCCGGACGGAAAAAGCGCGATGATCTGAGAATAACTCGTGCTAATCAAGAAGATCGTCAAGGCCGACGCAAGCGCAATAAAAATACTAAGGTACCGGTGTTCCCCCAAAGCCAAAAATGCTTCTTCCGGGCCATAGCACGATGACGATAACCCATCCGCCCCCAACCCCACCCAGGCAAAAAAGGCGATCAGCGACAAACTGTGGAATACATTCCGATCGGAAGGATTCTTGACTCTCCCTAAAAACAATCGTTTAATTGCTTCTTTCATATCTTCCTTAAAAATATTAGTCCCAAAACGTATCACCGGGTTTTGGTTCCCCGTTTCCCAAGCAAGAAGGGCTTTAGCAATCACGCCAAAGCCCTTCCACTTAGAAACTCAACTTATGGATAGAATATAGCACCAAAACAACTGTCCACAAAGAGTTTTTTAATATTCTTGACCGGTTTAAGCTGCCGGGGATCCTGTCTTCCTTAAAAATGAACCTTTCCCCCCGCGGTCCAGGCAAAATCGAGTTCCTGATGCACACCTCCCAAATTTTGCATAACCGGCGTATGGAATGAACTGAATACGGAGATATTTTTACTGCCTTCGACCACCACCGCGGGGCCGAGCAGCAAAGTTGTTCCGCCGCTGTCCGCGACCGTGGCCCCTTTATCTTCCTGCCTCTGTTCATGCTGTAGGTTAAGATCCAAGCCGATTTTCGTTTTAAAAAATTTGCTCTGCGGATTCAAGGCATAATCCAGCAAGAGCGAGGTGGAAAACAGATCGCCGAATTCAAAATCTTGTCCGCCGGGTGTCTTAAAAACATACGCCACGTTCCCCAGCAATCCCACACGGCCAAAACCCTGCTGATAAACCGCGCCGGTAATATAATCGAACGAACCGCTGCCGGGCTGCATCTCCGGCTCAAATTTGCTCCCGATAGAGTTACGCTCACCAGTGAAACCGGTCGGAAATTTTATCCCGGCCACCGCACCGAGCGAAGCAGCGTCTTTCTTCCAAAAACGGTAATGCCCTACCAGGCTCAGATCCCCCAGCCCTTGCGACGTCTGGCTCGATCCCAAAGCCGCATGGCTGTCTATCTCGATCGAATGCCGGGTCACATACGGAATTTCCGTAAAAACAGTCCAATCCGCGGTCGGATGATATCCCGCCATGACATGCTGAAACTGTTCAACTGTTTTATCGTGAAAATGACGCCCTTGATGATGCAACTGATGCGCGGCACGGGCCTCCATCTCGTCCCAATTTTGCTCCTCGTAGAGATATTCGGCAAACCATTTTTGCTGAGAACTCTCCTGGGAAGAAAATTTCTTTTCTCGCCCCAAGCGGGGGATCGTACAGCTTTCGCAGGCGAATATTTCTGAAACATTTAAAAATAAAATAGAAAAAAATATAAAAAAGATAATTTTCTTAGACATGGCTTTTCTTTCTTTAAAAAAATATTAAAGATAATGTTTCGACGATTTTTGAGAAAAACCGCTATGTCTTGGGGACAGGCTCGATCAAGCGATCGAACACGAGGGAAGAATAATTATGAGGAAGGCAAACGTATGGCGTACTGCTTTTGCGAAGACTTTCCAAAAAAGAAATCAATATAAAATCGTGGCTGGCAGCGCCGTAAGCCCCGGGATCTTTTTGCGCGCGACCGCCTTTGCCCCACATTTTACCAGCCGACGCAGGCGCGGGAGATTTAAAGTTGCGCGAGCAAAGGCAGATGGCGCGCTGCCCGCCGCACACTTTCACCTCACGGGACGGAGCAATAAAAGCACCCAGCGGAATAAGCCAGATCGAAAAACACAAAAGAATAAGTGCTGAAATCCAACGCAACATGAGAGAAATTTTAACAAAGTCTTTTAATTCCAGCAATTAAAAGTATTAAAATTCCGAACACAACGACAATAGCCGCACCAGTTGGAAAATCTCCATAATAAGAAACACTGATGCCAACGACACTGGCCAGAAAGCCGATCCCCCACCCTAAGATTAACCTCAACCGCAATTGATCGGTCAATAATACCGCACACACCGGCGGCACAACCAAGAATGAAAAAACCAGCAAAACTCCGACCAGTTGAACCGAACTCGTAACGACAAGACCAAAAAGCCCATAAAAAATAAAATCCCACATCCGCACATTGAGCCCTTGTCTAAAGGCCTCTTGGGGATTCTGTGAAATGAGAAAAAATTTCTTTCTCCACACAAAATGTAGAATTCCAACGATCGAGTAGATAAGCGTTATCTTTAAGATTTCATCTGGGCTGACCAATAAAACATTCCCTACCAACGATTGACGCACATACTCATCTCCTTCCCCAAAACGGCTAAAAATGATGAGTAACATCGCGGCTGAAACCGCGTAGGTAATACCGATAATCGCCTCTTGCGGGACTTTTTGTTTTCGAAAACGTGTTAAGGCAAATATTCCCGCCCCAACGATAGTAAAAATAAGCGAAAGCCAATACCCTGAAGAGCTGTCCCAAGGGTATCCCAAAAGCAAAGCGACGCCTGATCCCAACACAGCAACCTGAGCAAGCGCCAAGTCAACAAAAATGACCTGGCGTTCAATGACATGAAACCCAAGATACGCATGAATTCCCGTGAGGATTAAGCAAGTAACAAACGGCAGCAACATCATTTGAAAGAATTCGTTCATTTATTGGACTCCTTGACTGACAGCGTTAATATTGTAATCAAAAAAACTGAAAAAATCGCCGGTGCCCGGCATCTCGCCAACTGCCTGGCAGAGAGAGACAACTTTAATCCCTACTTTTTTTGCGATCTTCTCTGCTTCTTTGCGTGAATAATACGTCGGCATCACGATAACCTTAACGGTATGTTCCTTAATATAATTTTCCAAAAATGCCAAATGCTTGGGCGTGGGGGGAATACCCGGCTTAGGCTCCAAATACTGCTCGACTTTCAAACCCAAAAAATCCGCGAAATAAACAATGTCATCGTGATACGACACAATTTCTTCCCCGGCGAAATGCGCGCAATGCTTTTTCCATTCCCCAATTTTTTCTTCTAAACGGGTCAAAAAATGACGTGCATTATTCTTATAATATGCCGCATTGGGGGCATCGATCTCTTGTAGCTTTGCAAGAATCTGCTCGACCATAATGCGTGCGTTTTGCGGATTCATCTGGTAATGCGGATTGCCGAACACATGGACATCGCCGGCGGCTCTGGACAGCGGCTCCTGCGGAATTTTTAAAAGCCGTACACCGGACGAAAGATCCAGATTGCGCGGGCCGTGCCGGAAGAGCTCTCTCTTTCCCGCCGCCTCCAGTAATGGATCAGACCAAGCCTCAAGATCCAAACCGGCATTGACATACAAATCACACCGTGAGACATTGCGAACATCGCTCGGTTTCGGCTGATAAAAATGGATATTAAACTTCGGTGCTGCGACGGCTGTCACATCCACCATGTCGCCGCCGACCTGCCTGACCAGATCGGCAAAAAGCGTCTGGGTTGCGACAATTTTCAAAACTTTATTCCCCGCATCGGCCGGGCGACTGGGCAGAAAAAAACACACAAATAAAAATGGAAAAATAAATAATGGATTTTTTATTTTCATAGAATCATTTCCTTTTTTGCAAATTACTGGATTTTATGTTTGTGCTCACCAATGGCAAAAGTCCCCTGAATAAGGATTTCGTTATTATCCCGGCCGGTGATCAGATCCGTATGCGAAAACTGGGCACGCCAGCGGGCAAATTCACTCTGATGAAACGTGAGATATCCCGTGTACCCGACATCCGCCTTTTCCGGGTTCAAGGAACGATCATTATCCACCGGCTGCACGTAATCATAACGAAAACCCGCTGACCACTGCGGATGGAACTTAAAATCTGCCTGGGCATAGGCTCCCCAGATATTTCCATCGAAATCAGCGGTTTCTTTGCGATCTAAGCTGAACAATTCTCCTTGAAGCTTAAAATTTTGATTCACGTTAAGGTGTTGTGTGAATGTTCCATCAACACCAAAGACCTGGATTTCAAAATGCGAATCCGCGTCTCGAGAACCAATCATATGCGACAACCCGAGTTCTATCCCGGTGGTATCCGTCACATCAAGATAATTTTTCAAATGGCTATATAAGGTCGGTCGGCGACGGGTTTCTCCAAACGCGGTCCCTTCTTCCCCATTCCCACCTTCCAGAATCCCGAAACTCAATTGGTGCGTCACCGGCCACGGAAGATTGAGCATTTTGGAAAAATCCACTCCGCTTTTATTGTACCCTTCCACGCCGAAGTAGCGTTGAATGACCAGCGGTTCGTCAACGGTTTCCAAACTGTCCCGGTGGACCGGAATGGCCTTACCCACTTTGGGTTTAAATTTCCCTAAACGCGCCGTGACCTGCGCCGGAAGCCCAAAATGCGTTAAATACGCTTCCTCCAGAGAAGGCGTTTCGAAATCCGAAAAAGCAATGGTCGCGTCCAAACGCGAATAAGGGTCAACATGGCTTCCTAAAATCAATTCCAGTTCCCGTACACTGACCCGGTCGGCCCCTTCTTCGTCCACTTTAGGACTATCGATCCGAAAAACCGTATCTGCAACTACACCAATTTCAGGATTCCATTTTCCTAAAATCCTCCTTTGCGGCTGAGAATCCCCGGCCGCCGTCACTGACGGGCCAGTTAACTGTTTTTCTAAAACTTGAATGCGCTCTTCATAAGCCTGCTTTTGAGACGCATGCGCATTGATTTCTTCTTGTTGCTTTATAACTTTACCTTCCAACTCGCTTAACCGCTTTTGCATGCTCATAAACTGATCCTTCATCTGTTGTACTTCCTGTTCTACGGAAACTTCCGCTTTTACCTCTAAGGGAAATAACCAGAAAAATAAGTAAAAAAATAAAAAGAATATTCTTTTCATGACACACTCTTTCTACAAAAATTTTTAATTAAAAAGGAAACTGCTTGGGAGAATTTTTAGATAATGACTGGAGGAGCCCGGGGAGATTGCGCAGAAACATTTTCACGGTTGATGCAGGGCACTGCAAACGGAAGGCATAAGAAAATAATCAGGGGTGCAATGAGGACAAAACTGTAAGGCAATACATTGCTGAACGGAGTGTGTGCCAGAATGGAAGCAGGACAGTCTTCGTGGGAAGCGAGATGGAACGGATCATCGGCATGGTTATGGACAAATCCGCCCAAAGAGACAAGGCCTAAAAGAAGAACAACTAAAACCCTGCCCCAGAAGCTTAAACGAGAAATATACTTATGTAGCGATAAAAGTGAAATCATCGTGCATTCCCTTCTGCAACTTAGTTGCACAAGAGATAGTTTTAAACAAAAAACGGTAACTGTCAAGCAAATCTTTTGACACTCCGCGCCGCACCTGCTAAATTGACATCACAAGACCTCTTGGCCAATAAAAATCATGACTAAAAAAGAAAATACATTATTTGCCTCTCTCTTTATCATCATAATCGGCAACGCCCTTTTTCTCTCCTGGAACGCCTTTCGCTGCTTCAACTTTCACGACATGGGATCGTTTCTCGATGCCAGCTGGCGCGTCTCAAACGGCCAAAGGCCTTATCTGGATTTTATCTACCACGCCGGCCCGGTTCATCTTTATCTCAATGCGTTCTTTTTTAAGATCTTCAGCTTTGGAAAGACCGCCCTGCTGGCGCATTTGATTACCGTGCAATCGATCGTTATCTCCGCGGTTTTCTTGGCGCTTTGGCGAAACGTGTCCTTCCCCATAACTGTCCTGGTGACGTTATTAACCGGCCCGGCCTTTTATTGGCCTGTCTCCCATCCCTGGCACGACCAGTCAGCGCACCTGTGGGGAATATTGGTAACTGTATTTTTGATCCGGCAGATTCCTTTCGCTGACAAGAACCGCGCCTTTTACAGCGGATTATTCTGCGGGGTCCTAGCCGTCCTGGCTTTACTGACCAAAAGCAACATCGGCGCGGCCTATGCCTTGACCTTGCTGATCGTCTTTTCAGTTTCCGGCAAGCGGCGGCAGGCTCTCAGCGGCTATGGTCTGGGGCTCCTCGCCAGTCTGCTGTTGAGCATATTCATCGTCCATTCCCCAAAAGAATTTATGGAGCAGAGCCTGACCTTTAGCGGCGCAGCGAACCGTTTTTCTGCCTTACTCTCTTTGCCCAACTGGTTCGCCAATTACTACTGGTTCATCTTGGGGATCGTGGCACTCAATGCCTTTCCCTATTATAAAAAATATCCGGAACTCATCACGCTGTTCAGCGGGATAAGTTTCGTCGGCATCTTTTCTGTGATGACTGGAGCCATGATTCAATCCGCTAATATTTCTTTATGGGGAATTCAAACGGCCTTGGCGTTTATCTGTCTCTCTAAAATAAAAATCTCGCTCGCTCCGTCCCGAGAAAAACTTTATCGGCTTTCTCTCAACATCTTGACCTGCACAACGCTCCTGCTGACAGGGCTGGCCATAAAATACGGTTATGAATTAAAAACCTGGACCTATTTTCAAAAAAATCCGGAAGGCGATTATGTCATCAAGACAAAACCGCTGGATGGCTGGAAAGCGCCCCGCTTTCAGGGCGAACCCTTGGATAATCTGGTGAAATACATTAACGAAAACATCCCTGCGGAGGCATCCCTCCTCAACTTGACCGACATGTATATCATTTATGCGCTGACCAACCGGGAGAGTTACCGCGGAATACCTTTTGTGTTTTACAGCAATCAGCTTCCGGCCGAGGGCCAACAAGCCAGGCAAGTCCATGAACGCATCCTCATTCACCCTCCGGACTGGATCCTCGTCAATCTCGATTCCTCTCCCGTGCTGCAAAATATACAGATCCAAGAAGACATCCAAGCAAGATATCTTCCCGTCTTTGCGGCAGGAGAATATTTTTTACTTGAAAAAAATCATCCCGAGAAGTGAGAGCTACCCTAATGCAGTGCCAGGGGTAAGCCGGTAGCCGATGGCAAAACTGTGCGCGTCCATGGGCTTGGAATCTTCGAGGTGGACTTGTTTTATGAGGAGAGCCTTATCTGCGGCGGCAACGAGAAAACCTTCCTTCTTGATCTCCAGGATTTCCCCGGGGGCAAATTTTCCTGACGGTAAAACCGTTAGATGAGTTTCCAAAATTTTTAATCGTTTGCCGTTAAAATAAGTATACGCGGCCGGCCACGGCAGCAGCCCCCGCACCAGATTATGAATGGTATCGGCCTTATCCTTCCATTTAATAACACCTAGTTCCTTGCTTAATCTGGGGGCATGGCTGACGCTAGTCAAATCCTGTTTGGTGAGTTGAAATTTCTTTTCAGCGATGCTTTGGATCGTTTTCAGAAGAAGCTCGGTGCTGGTCTGCGCCATTTTCGCCCGCAAAGTGACGGCCGTGTCTTGTTCCTCAATGGGGATCGTTTGCTGGCTGACGATCTCCCCGGCATCCATCATCTCGTTCATCTTTATCACCGTAACGCCCGTGGTACGGTCGCCGTGAATGATCGCCCAATTGATCGGTGCCGCTCCCCGGTACTTCGGCAAAAGCGATCCGTGGACATTGATACAAAAAATCTTCGGAATATTTAAGATTTCGGCGGGTAAAATTTTCCCGTACGCGATCACCACAAAAAGGTCCGCCTGGATTTCTTTCAATGCATTGATAAAAGAGATCTCACGCAAATCCGCCGGCAGCAAAAGAGGGATCTTGTTTTTAAGAGCGAATTCCTTGATCGGCGAGGACGCGACTTTCATCCCCCGGCCTTTCGGTTTATCCGGTTGCGTCACACAGGCGGCAACCGAAAACGAAGAACGCGCCAACCGCTCGAGGTTAACCAACGCAAAATCATCACTGCCGAAGAAGATAATGTTCATAATTTTTTAACCAAGCTATCAGTCGTCAGCTCTCAGTCTTCAGCTTACAAAAAAATATTTAAACTGATGGCTGACAGCTGAAAGCTGATAGCTTTTAAGGATCCAAATTGACTGTTATGATAGTGCTTTTCTTTCTCTTAAAATCTTTGAGGATCGCTTTGACCTGAACGAACGTTTCGGCCACGGCTGTGGTCTTTAACATTATAGTAAAACGGTACTGATCACGCAATTTTGCTAAATGATCCGGCTGAGGATCAGAAGCCTCATAAAGCGCGCCGTCGGCCTGCAGCCGCTCATAAAGCGCCTGGGCCTGTTCCAGAACCGTCTGTTCCTCCCTGCCGCGCAGTCCCACCGCGATCAAATGCTTAAACGGCGGCAGCTGCAATTCTTCCCGTAATTTTATTTCTTGTTCATAAAAAAGATCAAAGTTGCTGTTCTTAGCCGCCTCGATGAGATAACTGTTGGTCTGATACGTCTGCACAACGAGCTTTTTTTTCGCGGCATACCTTAAAAATATCAATGAGGCAAAGGCTTTTTGCGCCGAACGAAAGTCCACCCGGTTTAATTGCGCATCAAAATCCAGGATAGCCACCACATCGGCCCGGTATCCGTCGAGTATCCTGAATACCGCCTGGGTCGCGATCAGGATATCGGCATTGTTCGGTGCCGCCGAACTTTCTTGGTCGAACCGCGCGATGCGTGCCATCGGAAAAATCCGGGCGGCCTCGCTCTCCAATTTCTCGATCCCCGTTCCCAAAGCGCGCAGATACGGACTTTTGCACTGCGGACAAATTTTCGGCACGGCGGTCGTATAATGACACATCCGGCAGACCATTTTCTTTTTAGAGTAAAGGTACGTTAAATTGACATTGCACCGCGGGCACGTGAGCGCCTGTCCGCACTGATTGCAGCGCGTGACCGTGCTGAAACCCTTTCGGTTGAGCAGCAAAACGATCCGCTCTTTGCCGGCGAGTGACTTTTCCATAAGGTTCCGCAAAGGGAAAGAAATGACCGATGTTTTGGCAGGATTATAATTGGACAGATCGACCAGCTGCATAGAGCTTAGATCTTCCGGCACGCAGGAAACTTTTTTGATAATACCGTTACTCAGCTCATGCCAAATTTCGGCGGACGGCGTTGTCGAAATGAAAAGCAGCGAACATTTCTCGATCTCCGCGCGCATTCGCGCCACATCCCGCACATGATAAAAAGGCGACTGTTCCTGTTTATAGGCGGAATTGTCTTCCTCAAAAACAATAATAAGTCCTAAATTGGCGACCGGAGCAAAGACCGCGGAGCGCGTGCCGATGACAAACGCAACTTTTCCTTCTTTGACCATTTTCCATTGCTGCCATTCTTCCTGCGGCTTGATTTTTTTATCAAAGATCACCGCCGTGGCAGGCATCACTTTTTTAAATTGCGCCACCCCTTCATCGATCATCGAAGCTTCCGGAACCAGAATGATCGCCCCCTGCTCCTGGACCTTGGTCTCCTGGATTCTTTCTTGAAAATATTTCCACCGCTCGCGGCGGCTGGGGTCGTGAAAAAGTACTGTTTCCGGTTTAGAAGCCGCGGCAGTATTCTTGACATTACTCAAAGATAACTCAACAATTTTTGGTTTGCGCAAGGCACGCGGCAAACTTGTTTCGATGGCCTCCCCCCACGAGCAGCCGCAATACTCGCTCATTTTCTTCGTCAACCGCAAGACAGATTCCGCAAGGCTGGGCTGATCTTCCAGGACCGCAAGGACCAGCTTTAAATTCTGCACCGCGCTTTTATCCGCCAGGCCAACCACAAAACCGACCCGCTGTGCGCCATGAAACGGAACGCGCACCCGCTGGCCCACGGCAACCTTTTCCTGCAGATGTTGCGGCAGGGCATAATCAAACGGCCCCTCAACCGGAAGACCGACGACAATGTGAGCAAATGGGAAAGGCATAAGACGAAATCAAATCCTAAGCGCTAATTTCTTAATCCGGATTCCGTATTTAAAATTTTATCAATTTAATAATATCGTGGACAGCGTTCGGCCTGGCTAAGGCTTTGGTTTGTTCGACCGCAGCGGCATATTGTTCTTTGGAGGAATTGAACTCCTGCAGTTTTTGGGCGATTTGCTCGATGGTGCAATCACTGATCCCGACCCCATGCGCTTTTAAGACACGGATGTTGCCCGTCTCCTGGCCGGGAATGGCATTAAAGAAAATCATCGGTAAGTGGCTGGCCAACGCCTCACAAATCGATAATCCGCCGGGCTTAGTGACCATCACATCGCTGGCCGCCATCAACTCATCCATATTATTGACCAGGCCAAAAACTTTTACCAAATCTTTTTTGGCCCGGCTAAGCCGCGCAAACAAATTCTTATTATGCCCGCACACAACAATCACCTGAATATTGTGGATCGCCGCGATGATTTTTTCGATCGGGCCGATCCCGAACGATCCGGTGGCGACCAGCACGGTAAAAATATTTTCCTGCAATCCCAGTTTCCGGCGCATTTCCCCTTTATCGCGCCGCCAGGAAAATTTCTCGTCCGTGGGGATGCCGGTCACGGTTATCTTCTCGGGAACGACTTTTAAAAATTCCATTTTCTTCCTCGTCCAATCACTGGCAACCGCATAGCGGTCCACCCCGTCCGCCAGCCAGATGCTGTGTACATCAAAATCGGTCACGACCGTCATCAATCTTGCATGGATGACCCCCGTGCGTTTTAAATGCGCCACAACCTCCGTAGGGAAGAAATGCGTAGAAAGGATATAATCGAATTTTTCTTTTTTCAAGAACTCTTGCAAGGGCTTGGCATTAAGGGCGTTTTGCGTCCGGCGGACATACCGCACCAATGGAATTAAAAAAGGCACATCGGCCAGTTGAAAAAAAATTCCCCAGGCCCAAGGAATTTTTGAGATGAGGATAGTATACGTTTTACGATATAAATTTTTATAAAATGGACTGGTGTAATCCAGAGAATCCGCCAAAACCGCCTGATGCCCAGCTACTTTTTGGATCCCCTGCAAAAGGGCCTCAGCGGCTTTTTGGTGTCCCGCGCCGGCCGAGGCGTAAGTGATGAGAATTTTCATGATTGATGATCTTGGTAGCTGCTAGAAGATTTTTGACGATATAGTCCGGTTTGAGGTTCCATTTTTTAATGTCGCGCCGCTGATCCCGCCCCGAAAGGACAAAAATGGTTTTGCAGCCGGCATTTTGTCCCGCCTGCATGTCAACCTTGGTATCGCCGACAAAGTAGGCATGCTGCAGATATTTCATGGATTTGTTAACGGTCTTCATGGCCCGCACCAGCGACCCAATCTCCGGTTTGCGGCAGTCACAGCCGTGGTCGGTCCGATGAGTACAATAAAAGACTTTTTTGATCTTGCCGCCGGTTTTTTTGACCGCCGTCAGCATCCGCTTGGTGATCCGCGCGAGTTTATCTTTAGAATAGATGCCCTTCCCCACGCCGGCCTGATTGGAGACAACGAACATCGTAAATCCGGCCTGTGTCAAAATCCGCAAAGCCTCCAGCGCCCCTGGGACAAAATGAAAATCCTTCACCTGAGTGACATAATTCCCGTTCCCCGGGAACTCGTTGATCACTCCGTCCCTATCCAGGAAAACGATTTTGACAGGATTTTTTTTCATAAATATTCTTTGTTGTTTATAAAGCTTGCTTTATTTTCTTCATTTCCCAATATTTTGCATAACTGATGATCTGATACAGTGAGGCAAAAAAAGCGACCATAAATCCGACAAATCCATCCTTGTAGCCTTTTTTACGAAAATAGGTGCGGGGAAACCGGTCGAGCATCCGCCAAAAGGCCACCCCAAACGACATATTGCGACCGGTCTCGATCCATTTCTGAGCTTCGAGCGTCGTCTGACCGTTCAGCTTTGCCAAAAAATGCGCAAAATCACGATAGCTTTTATGAATAATATCCTTGGTCAACTGCTCCGTTTTTCCTTCTAAAAAAGCGCGCGGATGCACGCCGACCTCTTCGTATTTAAATTTATTCTTTAAAAATAACCGCAATTGCGGCGCCGGGTACAGCCCGCCGTACTTGACCCAATAGTCACCGATATAATTCCGCCGGGGAATGGCAAATCCCGCACAGCTCGCCCCCGGAAGCACCTGGTCGATCTCGGTTTGCAACTCTTGCGTGACGGCCTCATCCGCATCAAGGCTCAAGATCCAAGCATGCTTCGCCTGAGAGTAGGCCCAATTGCGGTGCCGGCCCTCGTTGTCCATTTTGCGATGAAAAATTTTTCCCGTATACGCGCCGGCGATCTGAACGGTATGGTCCGTGCTCTCATCATCCACGACAATGATCTCATCGGCCCAGTTGTAGACGCTCTCTAAGCACGGTTTGATGTTATGCTCTTCGTT
>MHGP01000049.1:0-1409 GCA_001805615.1 Omnitrophica WOR_2 bacterium RIFCSPHIGHO2_02_FULL_48_11 | reverse complement strand
GGATAATGGATCAATACGTCAATTTTTTGGGCCTTGAGGGCATCCAAAATTTTATCACGATTCTTCACCCGCACCGCATAGGTCTGAAAAACATGCGTACGGTCGGATCTTATCGTCGGGGGCGTGATGCCTGTGACGCCGCTGAGCAATTTATTGTAGGTGAGGGCATTGTCCAGACGCATTTTATTCCATTGGTCCAGATGTTTTAATTTGGCGGAGAGGACAACGGCCTGCACGGTGTCCAGCCGGGAATTATATCCCTTGATCTTATGTTCATAGCGCCCTTGCCGGCCATAATCACGCAGCATCAAGGCCCCCTCATAAATTTTGGGGTCGCTCGTTACGATCATGCCCGCATCGCCGAAGGCCCCCAGACTTTTCGTCGGATAAAAACTGAAGCACGCCACATCGCCGAGGGATCCCACTTTTCTTTTCTTATAAGTCGCGCCGTGCGCCTGAGCGGCATCTTCGATCACTTTTAAATTGTGTTTTTTCGCCAGGGCCATGATCTCATCCATGTTCGCCGCCTGACCGTAAATGTGCACGGGGATAATTGCCTTGGTCCGTTTGGTGATGGCCTTTTCGATCTTTTTCGGATCGATATTATAGGTGTCGTCTTCAATATCGACAAAGACCGGCTTAGCGCCCGTGTACGAAATGCACAAAGCCGTGGCGATAAAAGTAAACGTCGGCAGGATGACCTCATCGCCTTCTTCAATGCCCAGCGCCGCGACCGCCAGATAAAGCGCATCGGTCCCGGAATTCACCCCTACGCCGTATTTTACGTCACAATATTTGGCAAATTCATTTTCAAAATCCTTGGCCTCTTGGCCTAAGATAAAATTCCCTTTTTCAAAAACACGTTTGAGACCGACATCGATCTCGTTTTTGACCAATTTATATTGTTCGCTAAAATCAATAAACTGCACGTTCATAATATTTGTCCGATCCTTTCTGCCACTTCTTCCACATTCAACGTATTTAAACAACTGATATGGCCGCAATCCGCCCGACGGAACCTGCGATAACAGGGGCGGCAGGCGATATCCTGGGTGATCACAATATGTTTGTCTCTGGGATACGGTCCGTAAACCCGGTCATCCACCGGACCAAAGATAGAAACGGTTTTTGCTCCGGCCGCCACCGCGATATGTAAAGGCCCGCCATCGTTGACGACCACGGCCTTGCACCTCGCCGAGAGAGCGGCTAACTGGGTGATGGACGTCTTACCGCAAAGGTTCACGCAAACATGACGCATTCTCCGGGCAACCGCGTCACACAAATCTTGTTCTTTCTTGTCCCCCATAAGTATAATGGCCACCCCGAAATTTTCAACGATTTTGTCAGCTAATTTTGCGTACTTTTCGGACGGCCAGCGCTTATAAACCGCATCTTTTCCCCAGCTGGCC
>MHGP01000048.1:2397-8672 GCA_001805615.1 Omnitrophica WOR_2 bacterium RIFCSPHIGHO2_02_FULL_48_11 | reverse complement strand
TTATTGTGTTAAGCAAAAGCTCGATGCCCTGCAAAAGGATGGTTTCTTGAAGTTTGATGAAAATTGGCTTCTTTTATATGACAATTGGCCCCTGCCTGGATTGCATGAAAAAGAGGCGGTCGTTTTATTGTCTCAACACATCAATAATACCGATATATTGGCCGATTTTTCACATATTTTTATTATAACGGGAAAATTTCTTTGTGAAATATCCCAAGTAGGACCAAAATTACATAAAATGGAAGAGCATTAGGCAGAATTTATCCCAAAAATTTTCTTGTCCTTTTACGATGTATAGTCAATAATATAACTATAAGTTCCTTCACAGCCGGAGAGTAAGCATGTCTGTTGTCCTCGAGAAAGAATATAAGTTTTACCTAAAACATTTGGATGAGTTTACCGCCGATCACCTCAATCAATTCGTGCTTATTAAAGATAAGGAGATTGTTGGCTTTTATGCTTCTTACGAAGCAGCCCTCACCAGCGGTTTAAAACAGTTCGGCAACGTCCCGTTCTTCATCAAAGAAGTGCGGGAGTCAGAAGAAGTTCACTTTTTCCATCAGAGAATTTCCACCAAGAATGGCTAAGTCGTTCACACTCAAACTGCCGCATTTAAGAGAGAACGGCCCAACCTGCCAGATAGTCCTCAAGCCTTCCGACCCTGCCATCGAAGAACTTCGCTTGGAAAAGAAAGATGTGCCTACTATTAGGGTTTCCGCTTTAATTGATACCGGCGCCAGCACCACGGCGATCAGTCAGAAGGTCATTAAGAAATTACGGTTGGTTGCCAGAGGTACGACCAAGGTTTATACCTCCAATAAAGATTCCGAAATACGTAATGAATATGATGTCGCATTGGAATTTGATACGGACGCTTATATTCGGATATTGCGCGTGCTCGATGCTAATCTAGAAGATCATAGCATTGATTGCTTGATAGGTAGGGATGTATTGGCGCATGGAACCTTAATTTATAACGGCCCTGAAAAACAGATCACATTATCGTTTTAAGAAAAGCAGGGTCAGGCCCTTTCGCCCAATTTCCGCCGCGCGGCGGAAATCTGATGTTCCGAAAAATCGCAGATTTGACATTCGCAAAACCGCGTGGTAAATTTGTTCTGCAGTCCCTCCTCGATTTCCCTAATGAACTGGCAGTCTTACTGCCGGTAATCTGTTTAACGAAAGGGAAATCTCATGAAATCTGTCTCAATTCCATCTGAAATAGTCGAAAGCAAAATCTATCTTATCCGCGGGAAGAAGGTTATGGTTGATAGGGACTTAGCGGCGCTTTATGGGGTAGAGACTGGAAATCTTAATAAAGCCGTTAAGCGGAATATTGAACGTTTTCCGGATGATTTTATCTTCCAGCTTACAGATGAAGAGGCTAATTCTTTAAGCTTCCAAATTGGAAGCTTAAAAAGGGGGAGGCATTTTAAATATCTTCCTTATGCTTTTACCCAGGAGGGAGTGGCGATGCTTTCGGGTGTCCTGCACAGCCCTCGCGCGGTCCAGGTCAACATTGCCATTATGCGTGCTTTTGTCCGGCTGCGGGAATTTATCGCAACGCACAAAGAGCTCGCACAGCAATTAAAGGAGTTGGAAAGAAAAGTCAACAAGCATGACAAGGAAATTCTGATCATTTTCGAGACTATCCGCAAGTTGATGACCCCACCTCCGGAACCCCCCAAGCGCCGGATAGGGTTTCATGCGGATTGAGGGAAAATTTCTCTCTTGCCACGCTTAGCCTCAAAAGTTAGAATATCTAAAAAAGAAAGGGACTGACCCTTTCGCCTTTCGCCCAATTTCCGCCGCGCGGCGGAAATCTGATGTTCCGAAAAATCGCACATTTGACATTCGCAAAGCCATGTGATAAATTTGTTCTGCAGTCCCCCTCCTCGATTTCCCTCATAAACAATCTTATCAAGTCTATGCCCCTCACTTGACAACTATAGGACTAAGTGCTATATTTGGTATGCATAGTACTTAGTTCCACGGAGGGGTTTTATGTTCTATTTAAAGACTAAGTACTTTGCCCGCTGGGCCAGTAAAGAAGGGGTCGCGGACAGTTTGCTCTGTGAGGCAATCCGTGAATTTGAAAGCGGTCTATGCGAAGCCAGTTTAGGAGACTATCTGTTCAAGAAACGGATTGCGCTTCCAGGCCGGGGGAAAAGCGGCGGAGTAAGGACGATATTATTTTATCAGAAGGGGAAAAAATTGATCTTCTGCTTTGGGTTCAGCAAAAATCAGCAGGAGAACTTAAGCGGCTCAGAACTTAAACTGTTGAACAAATTTTCCGACATATTTCAAAATATTACGGATGAGGCGGTTATCAAAGACATTAAGCACAATGAATTTATCGAAATTTCGGGAAGGGAGGAAGGTAATGAAAAATACAATTAAAAATATGGTTTTGGAAACGATTGAGGGCCTCTACAAAACAGGCACGGTCGATGAGATCACCCTCAAGGAGGTCAAAGCCTTGGCCTTGCCTGAGGTCAAACCCTATCCCCCGCACGCGATCACCAAACTACGCCGGAAATTAAAACTCAGCCAAGCGGCTCTTGCCCGCTTTATCAATACCAGCGTTTCAACCGTCCAAAAATGGGAACAGGGAGTTAAAAAACCTTCTGGCCCGGCCTTAAAACTTTTGCACATTATCGAGGAAAAAGGTCTGGCGGGGATTGTGTGAGGGGTGGGATGCAGGATTTAGGTATCGTAAAATTTGTGACCGCCTCAATTCTCCTCTTGCCACGCTTAGCCTCAAAAGTTAGAATATCTGCATGCCGGATCCTTCCAAAGTCACTGTTTTAGAATTCCCCAAGCTCAGCGAATTTGCCGCTGAACAATTCATTAAGATCATCCAAGAAACTTTAAAGAAACAATCCCGCTTTACCTGCGCGTTGGCCGGCGGAAAATCGCCGGAGCCGTTTTATCAGGCGCTGGCGAAGTTTAAGAACGAAAAATTTTGGGACAAGGTTTATCTTTTCACGACTGATGAACGTTTTGTCCCGGCCGGCCATGATTACAACAATTTCAGCATGCTGCAAAGGAATCTCCTTGCAGAGCTGCCTATCCCGAAAGGGAATTGCTATCCCATGCCTGTGGACCTCGCTTCGCCGGAATTGGCGGCAAAAATGTATGAAGCAGAGATCCAAAGGTTTTTCAATTTAAAGACCGGTCAGTTCCCGCAGTTCGATGCGGTGCTTTTAGGGCTGGGGGAGGATGGGCATACCGCGTCGTTGTTTCCAGTGGTGCCGCAGTGGAAGGAAAAGCAGAAGCTGGTCATCTCCCTGGCGCACAAGAGCGTGGAATACGGCCGGCTCAGCCTGACCTTGCCGGTTTTAAACAACGCCCGGCACGTGATCTTTTTTGTGCACGGAGAAAAGAAGGCGGATGTGATGAAAAAAGTTCTAGCCGCCAAAAGTTTACTGCCCGCAGCGCAGGTGAAACCGCTTAAGGGTAAGCTCTATTTTTGGCTGGATCAGGCAGCGGCCAAGAAAATTCGCATTCAGTAATGTACAATCCACCTTAGGTTGTTATAATAATTCCAATATGTCCTTCAATCCTTGGGAAAAAATCGCGCAGCTTTCACGCAAAGAGATCCGCGCGCTGCAGAATCAGAAGCTCCGGCAATTCATCAACGAACAGCTTTACCCGTTCAGCCCGCATTATAAAAAACTTTTTGACCAAAACCGGATCGACCCGCGTCAGATCCGCACGATCGAAGATCTCAAACACATTCCGTTCTCTTCCAAATTGGACCTGTTGGACAATAAGCCCGGCGAGAACAGGTTCCGTGAATTCGTGCTGCAGCCCGACCCTGAGAAAATTAAAAAGGCCTGGCCGCCCGCGAAACTCCTTTCGCTTGCCGGCGAGAAGATCGTGAAGGGCGCGGACTATGTACAGGAGAAAATTTCCCGCGAATACCGCCCCAATTTTATGACGTTCACCACAGGCACGACCAACCGTCCGACGCCGTTTCTTTATAGCCGCTACGATGTGGATAACCTGTACCTTTACGGCGAACGGATGATCAGCGCCATGAGTATCGGCAGCCAGGACAAATTGGTCAATATGTTCCCGTACGCGCCGCACTTGGCGTTTTGGCAGGTCGCCTTCGGCGGGGTGGCCGGGTGTGTTCTGATCATGAGCACCGGCGGAGGCAAGGTCATGGGCACTGACGGCAACATTAAGGTCCTGTCCATGATGCAGCCGGCGGTCATTATCGGTGTGCCGAGTTATGTTTATCACGTTTTGCGCACGGCCAACGAACAAGGGGTCAAACTGCCTTCGGTGAAAAAAGTTGTTTTAGGCGCGGGAAGAGTGGACGAATCTTTAAAGGCGCGGCTGCGGTATGAACTGGAAGGCATGGGGGCGCAAGGCGTTTCGGTTTTCGGTACGTACGGTTTTACGGAAGCACGCTGCGCGTGGGTGGAATGCCCGACCGTGCCGGGGATCACGAGCGGTTATCATCTTTATCCGGACAAGGAGATCTTTGAGATCATCGATCCCCAGACCGGCGAGGTCAAAGGCGAGGGTGGGGACGGCGAGATCGTGTACACCACGATCGATTCACGGGGAAGCGCCGTGCTGCGTTACCGCACCGGTGATTTTGTCAAAGGCGGGATCACCTGGGAACCCTGCCCGCATTGCCAGAAGACCGTGCCGCGGTTGTCCAGCGACATAACGCGCATTTCCGACACGAAAGATCTGAACCTCTCAAAGGTCAAAGGCCAGCTGGTCAACTTTGACAATTTTGCCGCGGCGCTGAACGAATTCAACGAGATCCGTGAGTGGCAGATCGAGATCAAAAAACGGAATAACGACCCGCATGACCTGGATGAAATGTTCATTTATCTTTGCCCGAACAAAGGGGTCGATACCGCCAAGCTGGAGCGGGAAATTAAAAGTAAAATTATGCTGGCGACCGAAGTCTCGCCTAATGCTATAATGTTCGTGTCGTTTGAAGAAATGGTCAACCGTCTGCAGCTGGAGACGGCGAATAAAGAAAAACGGATCTTGGATAATAGACCGAAAAATTAGGATTAAAGAATTAGAGGATTTAAGGATTTGAGGTGTAAGATTACTTTAATCCTAAAATCCCTAAATGCTCAATTCCTTTTAAAATTATGGAACGCATTGCCATCATCAACGGAATCCGCACGCCCTTTTGTAAAATGGGGTCGGATCTTCATGATATTACGGCCCAGGAGCTGGGGCGCATTGTCACGCGCGAACTTCTGGAGCGGACCGACATTGACCCACAGGTGATCGATGAGGTGATCTTCGGAAATGTCTGCCAGCCCATCGATGCCGCCAATATCTCGCGGGTGATCGCTTTGCTCGCCGGGATCCCCAAGACCACTCCCGCTTTTACCGTGCACCGCAATTGCGCTTCGGGCTTAGAGGCCGTTGCCACCGCGAGTTTAAAGATCCAAGGCGGCCAGGCGCAGTGCATCCTGGCCGGCGGCACCGAATCGATGAGCAATGTCCCGTTTTATTTTACAAAAAAAATGCAGGACCTTATTTCGCATTTTTCCCGGGCAAAGAATTTTCCCGAAAAGCTTGCCGTGTTGAGCCAACTCCGTTTAAAAATTTTAGCTCCCCAGATCGGTCTGCAGTTGGGGTTGACCGATCCGGTCTGCGGCATGAACATGGGGCAGACCGCCGAAGTCCTGGCCAAGGAATTCGGGATCACCCGTGAAGAGCAGGACCAGTTTTCCCTGGAGAGTCATTTGCGGGCGTTGGCTAACCGCTACGCGTTGCGGGAAGAAATTGTCCCCGTGATCCCCGGACCAAAATACAAACGAGCCATCGAGGATGATAACGGCCCGCGGGAACATCAGACCTTGGAAGCGTTGGCGAAACTGAAACCGTATTTTGATAAATATTCCGGAACGGTCACGGCCGGTAATTCCAGCCAGATCACCGACGGAGCCGTCGCGCTTTTGATCATGTCGGAAAGTCGGGCCAAGGAATTGAATTTGCAGCCGCTGGGATTTGTCCGCTCTTCTGCCTTTGCCGGGGTGGACCCGCACCGCATGGGCATTGGGCCGGCGCACGCGATCCCCAAGGCCTTAAAGAAAGCGGGAATGAAATTGAGCGATATTCAGGCGGTGGAGATCAATGAGGCGTTTGCCGTGCAGGTTCTCGCGTGCTTACGGTCCCTGGAATCAGAAAAATTTGCCAAAGAATTCGGGTACGAAGGATATACCGGCGTCATTCGCCATGAAATTTTAAACGTTAACGGCGGGGCCGTGGCCCTCGGCCATCCG
>MHGP01000048.1:0-2353 GCA_001805615.1 Omnitrophica WOR_2 bacterium RIFCSPHIGHO2_02_FULL_48_11 | reverse complement strand
AACAATCTCAATGCCGGCGTGGTGTCGCTGTGTATCGGCGGCGGCCAGGGTGCGGCGATGGTACTAGAAAGGTCTTAGTCTCTTGTCTCTCACTTTCAGAACAGATCGCAACATCGGCTACATTGAATTCGATCATCCGGATTCGAAGGTGAATATTTTAACCTCCGAGGTGGTGCAGCGTTTGGGATCCCTGCTTGATGAGGTGAAGGCCAAGCCGAATTTGACCGCGCTGGTCTTGGTGAGCAAGAAAAAAGATGTTTTTATCGCCGGGGCCGACATCAAAGAGATCGAAGGGATCACGCAAGCCGCGGACGGTGTCGCCAAATCCCGGGCCGGACAGGAAATTTTAAACAAACTGGAAGACCTGCCTTTTCCCACGATCGCGGTGATCGATGGGGTGGCGCTTGGTGGTGGCTGTGAATTGGCCTTGGCGTGCCAATACCGCATCGCGACCTTTAATGAAAAGATCCGCATCGGTCTTCCGGAAGTGAATTTGGGTTTTGTCCCCGGCTTCGGCGGAACTTACCGCCTGCCGCGCTTGCTGGGTCTTTCGGAAGGGTTGAAGATGATTGTTTCGGGACGGCCTATCCCAGGTCCGCAGGCTTTAAAGGTTGGATTGGTGGACCGGCTTTACTCGCAGGTCGGGTTGGAGCAGCATATTCAAAAATTTGCGGAAGAAGTGGCGGGTTCGTCCAAACGGAAATTTTCCCGGAAACCGGCCAAGGGCTTCACCGGATTTCTGGAAGGCAATTTTCTAGGCCGCCAAGTTATTTTCAGCGAAACTGAAAAGTCCGTGCTCAGCGCCACAAAAGGATTTTATCCTGCCCCGCTTAAGGCGGTGGACGTCGTCCGCAAAACATTTCAGACCAGCCGGCAATCCGCTTTGGAAGTTGAGGCAGCCGCTTTCGGCGAACTGGCGATCACGGAAATTTCTAAAAATTTGGTCCATGTTTTTTATTTATCCGAAAAATATAAAAAGCTCAGCTTGGCCGGGGCCGAGGGAGTTGTTCCGGCAGCGATCCGTGAGTGCGCCGTGGTCGGCGCCGGGGTCATGGGCGGAGGCATCGCGCAGATCTTGAGCCTGAACGATATCTGGGTGAGACTTAAGGATATCAATTACGACGCGCTGGCCAAAGGATTTCAGGCGGCGAATAAAATTTATCAGCAGGCCGTAAGCAAAAGACGTTTGAAGCCGCATGAGGCCGCGCGGAAAATGGATCACATCACGGCCAGCCTGGATTACAGCGGTTTTAAAAAAGCGGATCTCGTCATTGAAGCGGTTGTCGAGAACCTCGAAGTGAAGAAAAAGATCTTTAAGGAATTCAGCGAGCAGGTGAGACCCGATGCGGTCCTGTGCACCAATACCTCGGCGTTGTCCGTCACGGAAATGGCCAAGCAGGTCAAGGATCCGTCGAAGGTGATCGGTCTGCATTTTTTTAATCCGGTGCACCGGATGCCGCTCATCGAGATCATCACGACCCCGATGACTTCCCGCGAAACGATCACGACCACTTTAGGATTGGTGAAGCGTCTCGGCAAGACCCCGATCCTGGTCAAGGATTCCTGCGGGTTTCTGGTCAACCGCATTCTCTTGAGTTATATCAATGAGGCCGGCCGGATCTTCGAGGAGGGCGGCAGGATCGAAGATGTTGATCGCGTGATGACGGAATTCGGCATGCCCATGGGGACGTTTGAACTTTCGGATGAGGTGGGATTGGACGTGGGAAATAAAGTTTTGCATATCCTCGAGGGAGCGTTCGGCGAGCGGTTCAAGCCGGCGGACATTTTTAATAAAGTTTTTGAAAAAGGCCTGCTCGGGAAAAAAGCCGGCAAAGGATTTTATATTCACGGAAAGAACCGTATCCCTAATCTCGGTGTGACCTCGCTCGTGCAACGAAAAGGGGGCGGCGGAACTTTGGAAGAAGCGCGGCAGCGTATGCTTTTGACCATGGTGAATGAGGCGGCGCGCTGCCTGGAAGACGGCATTATCGACAATGCCGGCACGGTGGATGTCGGAATGATCATGGGAACAGGTTTTCCGCCTTTTCGCGGCGGATTGCTTAAGTACGCGGATCATTTAGGGATCGAGGGTGTCATTGATCTCCTGAAATTATTTGCCGGAAAATATTCCGACCGGTTCAAGCCGTGCAACTATTTGCTGAAACTCAAGGACCAGGGACAAAATTTTTATTCTGCGACATAATCTTTAACCCTCTCTATTCTTATGGCAGATTCAACCTCCAGCGGTACACAGAAAATGAGCAAACGCCAGCAGCAAACGCTTTTGTTTGGCGCGTTGGGCGCGGTGGGGCTGATTTTAATTATTATCGCCATTTATATGTACCAATCCTCC
>MHGP01000047.1:6091-6758 GCA_001805615.1 Omnitrophica WOR_2 bacterium RIFCSPHIGHO2_02_FULL_48_11 | reverse complement strand
CCCGACGATTCTTTCACGGCGGCCGTGGCCAACGTTCCGTCTTTCAGGATCCGCAAGCTGAGCTTGACCGTACCTTCCCAACCGTATTGTTTGGCTTCATCGGGATAAATAATGGACCGTGCCAGGCGCTCCTGCACCAGCTGTTCATACGTTTTGCCTGAGGCGACAAACGGCTTAGGGTCTTTGCTGGCCATCTTGCTCGGCGGACACAGGTTTTTGACCGACGAGGAGTCGGCCGGTTTTTGACTGTAAATAATGGGGACGGTCAAAATAATTTCATTCAATTCTAATTCCGGAGGAAACGGATCAAACGGAGACAAAATCTGTGCGGTATTAAGGGCATCTTTATCAAAAGCGTCGTGCCCGGAGGATTCTTTGACCGTCACTTCATCCAGGGTCCCGTCCTTGAGGACTTTTAAAGTGAGCTTGACCGTGCCTTCCCATCCTTTTTCGAGAGCTTCGTAAGGATAGGAAATGGCTTCTGAAATTTTTTTCTGAATCGTCTGTGCATAGGATGTCGTCGTGGCTGTTGCGCCGCCCTCTTCAATTTTTAAATCGAGGGTCGCGCCTTGCTCCTCAGTTGCCGCACCCGCCGCCGAAGCATCAGTCTGATCTTTGTCCGGCATATCCACCTTCTCCAATCCTGCCACCACAGCTTCATCAGGTA
>MHGP01000047.1:4267-6080 GCA_001805615.1 Omnitrophica WOR_2 bacterium RIFCSPHIGHO2_02_FULL_48_11 | reverse complement strand
TGCGCAGGCTCTGCGATATCATCGCCTGATCCTGATCCGGCAGTGGCTGAACTTTCGGTGGATGGAGAATCCTGAGCTATTTCTTGATCAACGTCTTTAAGAAATTTGGACTCGGCTTTTTCTGGCACATCAGCGGCATCGTTGGTAGACATTTTGGTTTCTTCAACCGGAGCCGGAGCGGCTGCCTTAGCAGCCTTGGCCGCCTGCGCCGCCTGTTTTTCTGCCGAACGAATGATCGTTGGTGTTAAAGAGATCACCACTTCCGTGTCCGCATCCGCAGCAGGATTCGAGCGGGAACGAAACACCATGCCGATAATGGGAAGACTTCCGAGGAAAGGAATTTTTTTAACCGTCTGGGTGCGCGTTGACTTGATCAACCCGGCCAATACTATAGTTTGTTGGTCTTCCAGAAAAAGTTGCGTTTGGGCAGAACGTGTCGTAAAAGCGACATCATTATTGACTTTGTTGGCGGCATCGATATCGCTCACCGTGACGGAAAGCGTGATATCAACTTTGCCGCTGCGGATCGTGGGGGTAATGTTCATCGTAACTCCATAATCTTTAAACGAAACACTTTCCGTGGCCACCCCGCCGGCGCCCGTGGTGGTTGTCGTACGAATCGGAATCTGCCCCCCGACCTGAAAACTCGCTTGCTTCCCACTGACCACGACCAATTTAGGCTTTGATAGAATCCGCCCCTTACCTTCTTCAATCAAATTATTGATCGTCAAAAGCAGCGCTGAGGTGCGGGTAAAATCCCCAATCTTAATAAATCGCCCCAGCTGATCAGCGGCTTTGGGAATCGCTTCTGTGTAGGTGAATTTCAGGGAAGAATTGCTTCCCGTCGTCCAGTCAAACCCCAGGCTCTTCTGCAGACTTGTACTGAGTTCGGCGATTTGCATATCAATCTGAATGAGATCCTCATTGGCTTCTTGGATCACCAAATTAACGGTTCGACTGGAAAAGGGAGACACAATATTGGAAAATTCCACAAATTTATCATCCCGCAGCTGGCCGGAAAACATCACCTTTCCTTCATATTTATTCTCCTGAACCGTCACCCCCTCGAGGCCGGCGGCTTTTAAAAGCGTTTCAATGCGGACTTTTAATTGCGCCAGATTTTCTTCATACACGCGGACCATGATCGTGCGTTTACCTTTTTCATCCCAAATAAAAAACGGAGTCTGTCCGATATTTTTTCCAATGATCAGAAGTTTTTCGGCATCAGCACTGGCCACATCAGCAATATGAGGATCGCTAATCGACAATCGGGTCAGAGAATAAACCTTGAGCGTGGCTAATTCGCCTTTGAGAATGTTTAATTCCATTGATTGGTTGGAATCAACGGGGTCCTCCACCATTTGCGCCAAAACATGGTGCGGGACAGGAAAGATGCTTAAACAAAAAATAATAACGATCGCTACGACTTTTCGAAGTTGTTTAATCAAGCGCATACGCTTTACTCCCTCTGCCTTCCTGATTGATTGAATTGAAACCCGGGTGAGCACCCATAAAGGATAGCTTAGCATGTCGGCTTAGAGTTCTTTTCCTTCTCGGAAAATTTGAATATAGGGTTTTACTTCTTCGCTGTTCGCCGGCACAACATTGCCAGGACCGACCGGCTGAATCATGGCGCGGGACCTTGGCACCGCGATCTCCATGCCATTTTTATCCAAACTGTATTGTGCCAAATTTTCCCAGGTCGCGGGCTGCAGAACTTTCGCCTCCGACTCTTCGGTATTGCGCAAAGCCAATTGTAATTTTCCATTTTGCTGAGCAAAAACCAGCAACCCGGCTTCTTCCGGGTCAACGG
>MHGP01000047.1:0-4233 GCA_001805615.1 Omnitrophica WOR_2 bacterium RIFCSPHIGHO2_02_FULL_48_11 | reverse complement strand
CGCTTCGTAAACCGGCGGAGACTGAATGTTTGTTCCGACGGCCAGGACTTGAATATTCTGAAATAAAATTCCGGACATTTTATCCGGTTGTAAATTTGTGTTAGGGGGAGGCGGGATCGATAAATGCGCCATAATATCCACATAATCCCCGGGACCTATCAAGCCGCCGACGGCCGAAAGCGAATCCACTAAAAGTGTCAAGGCCCGCTTACCCGGCGGTGTTTTGACGGCCAGCGAAGACCTCGGCATTTCCGGCTGCGCAGCCACGGGCTGCTGCCCGGAGATGACCTGCTGTTGCGCCATCTGCGCTTGCCGCTGGTCCAATTGCTGTACGGCCTTTGTCAACATATCAACCTGTTGTAAAATAGGCTGGATGCTTCTTTCTTCATATTCTTTGGCCAAGGCCGCGGTTTCCTCTTTAATGCTTTTTTGCACATGATTGGCGGTCAAAATCGAGGCCACCAGCCCGAGTCCCACAGCGAGAAGAATAATGGCAATTTGTTTTTTGTTTTCAAGGTTCATGCGATTGGCTCCTTAACAAAATTAATTCTTTGTGCAGATTTTTTTAAATTCTCTATTTATCTCCTAATAACTTTTCATTAATCTTAACATCCATTTGTTGGCTCAATTGGGTCAGATGATTCAAGATCGCCTGCTGTTGTTTCAACAATGTCAAACCCGTAACAATATCATCCTTAACGTCGCTAAACTCCCGCGTCTTGCCGCCCTTTTTCTCTTCCACCTTGATAACATAAAAACCATCCGGACCTTTAAAAACCTTGCTGATTCCGCCGGCATCCAACCCTCGGATTTCACCCAACATAAAATCCGGCACCATTTGTTCTTGCGACTTATCCGGAGCCGGTTCAGCTAAGAATCCCATATCTCCGCCGTTCGCTGCGGTTTTTCCGATGGAACGTTCTTTGGCCAATTGAGCAAAATCGCTTCCCTTCAGGACTTCAATCAAAATTTCCTTAGCACCCACCTCTGTATTGGCGACGATTTCCCGCAAATGCCATTCTGCCGGCTCCGCCAACACTTCCTTATTTTTGTCATAGTACTCTTGGGCCTCGGCTTCGGTCGCTTCAACGCCTTTGGTCAATTTCATCGCCACCTCGCGCACCAAAAGCGTCCGTCGGAATTCTGCGATAGCATCGACAATATCTTTTTGCTGAGCCACGCCTGCCTGCTCGGCATCCGCAACTAATAATTGCTGACGGATCAATTCTTCCAAAACCAATTGTTTGGCCTCTAAAGAATTGGTGTCGTACTCAGGCACTGCTTCTTTCAATTTCCCTAAACGGTCATTAAATGCTTCGATGGTAATCGTCCAGTTTCCGACCTTTGCCAAAACATTGTCGGGCAAAGCGGCGTCTGACGCCGGGGCAGCTGGCAACGGAGCGGGTACGGCGGGGGAGGTTGCTGTTTGTTTAGGTTTAGAGGAAAAATATTCTTTAAATTCTGAAAGTTTATCGCAACCAAAAAGACTAACTAAAAAAATACTGATTAAGAAAAAAACTCTTGGAGCAATCATCCCGTGGCTATTCAATGAAATTCTCCTTTTTATCAAATTATAGATAATTATATAGTATTTAATGATAGTTAAGTACAAGTATACCGTCCGCTTATTTAAAAAACAAGATTTTTTTAAAAAATTAAATAGGGGAGAACAAAAACACGCTTTGCCGGGAAGGTTTTAAAACGGATCAAAGGAGTGATTTGACGTCTTCTTTCTCTGATAACAATTCTTTTAAGGTCAGGTCAATCTTTTCTTTGGCGAAAGAACCGTGTTCCATCCCCTGAACAATGCTCCAATCCTGCCCGTTGGAGCGGATAGGAAAGCTGAACATCGTTCCGGCCGGGATTCCGTAACTGCCGTCGGATGAAACCGCCACGGAAAAAAATTCTCCGGAGGGCGTCAGAGTGATAAGGTTGTGCACCGTGTCGATGACCGCGTTGGCCGCCGACCCGGCGGAAGAAAGGCCGCGTGCTTTGATGATTTCCGCACCGCGTTTCTGGACAATAGAGATAAATTCGGTTTTTAACCAGACCGCATCCCGGATGACCTGCGAAACCGGCTGCCCGCCAATGGTGGCGTGATAGAAATCCGGATACTGCGTTGCCGAATGATTCCCCCAAATAGCCAGATTCTTAATTTGACCGATATCGACCTTGGCTTTTTGGGCCAACTGGGCCGCCGCCCGGTTCTGATCCAGCATGGTCATGGCAAAAAAGTTTTTCGCCGGGATATTCTTCACCGTTGTTTTAGCGATGTAAGAATTTGTGTTGCAAGGGTTTCCGACGACCAACACGCGGCACGTCGGCTTGGCAACCGCCTCCAGGGCCCTGCCCTGTTCTATAAAAATTTTCCCGTTAATTTTGAGGAGATCGCCCCGTTCCATGCCGGCCTTGCGCGGCACGCTTCCCACCAAAAGCGCCCAGTCAATGTCCTTAAAGGCTTCCGGCAAGCTGGCGGTTACGGTGACGGATTGCAAGAGCGGAAAAGCACAATCTTCCAGCTCCATTACCGCCCCCTTAAGGGCCGGAAGAGCGGCTTCCAGTTCCAAAAGATTCAAGTGCACTGTGGTATCCTTGCCGAACATCTCGCCGGCTGCGATACGGAACAATAAGGCATACCCGATCTGCCCGGCAGCCCCGGTGACGGCAACCCGCACGCTTTTCTTAGGCATAACATTTCTCCTTTTAAATTTTATTGATTCCCGGCAAAATTTTTCGTTTTTCTAAAAGCACATTCCGCTCAAGCTCGGCGGTGATAATTTCTTCGCGGTCCGCCGACGCAACCGCTAAAATTTCTCCCCACGGATTCACGATCATGCTGTGGCCATACGCTTCGACGCCGCGGCCGTCTTTGCCGATCTGGTTCGGGGCTAAAACATAACACAAATTTTCGATCGCGCGGGCCCGCAAAAGAACTTCCCAATGCGCCTGCCCCGTTGTTTTGGTGAACGCCGACGGCACCGTCAAAAGCTGCGCGCCCTGCCGGGCATAGGTCTGATAAAGGTCCGGAAAACGCACATCATAACAAACCGAAAGCCCAACGGTAAATTCACCCACCTTCGCGGTCACCGGCTGCTGTCCCGCGACAAAGGACAACGATTCTTTCACGGCGGTGGTTCCCAATTGCGCGTCGAACAAATGCATCTTGCGATACGTCGCGCTGATCATGCCTTGCTCATCGATCAAAACCGACGCATTATAAACTTTATCGGAATGTGGTATTTCCTCGCAGATCGATCCGGCCAAGATAGAAATCTTATGTTTTTTTGCCAGATCCATGAACGGCTGAATAGACTCACCGGGAATCTTTTCTTTATACGTATTTAAAACACTCTGCGCGCTCATTGTCCCGCGGTAATTGAACATCTCGGGAAGCAAAACAAATTCGGCGTGGCCGCGCACCGCCTGCTCGACGAGATAAACCGCCTTGGCCACGTTATGGGCCTTATCCGGCCCTGCCCCCATTTGAATAACGGCGACCTTCATAAATGACGGTTAGGATTTTGCCGCCGCCATCAAAGATTTCACCACCTCGCTGAAATCTTTGTGACATTGGGTATAAAATTTTTCCTGCCTTAAGGCATTGCGCCACTGGGCAAGGTTTTTATATTTGGCAAGGTCAACGCCGGAAACTTCCGCCGGATCCAAGAGCGCCAGCAGATTAATGTCGGCGAGCGTCATGGCCGGACCCGTTAAAAATTTATTCTTGGCCAGCTGATTGTCGACGACGGGTAAAAACCTGTCTAGAAAATTCACTCCGTCCTTAAGGGCCATCTCATCGATGGGCATGCCGCGCAGCGGCGCAAAGATCCGATTGTAGGTCAATTTTTGCATCGCCATGCCGACGTGCATACTGCCGAAATCGATCCACTCATCGACGGTGGCGCGTTCTTTCAATCCTCTTGGATACAGGGCAGAATTACTTTTATCCGCCAGATAGCGAATGATCGCGTTGCTTTCAAAAAGACAAAAGCCGCCGTCATCGATGGCGGGGATTTTTCCGACGGGATTGATCTTTAGGAACTCCGGCCGGTGCTGTTCGCCGGCCCGCAAATTCACCTTAATATATTCATAGGGCAGTCCCAACGCATTGGCCGCGAACCGCACTTTATTGGCGGGAGACGATACATCGCTTCCATAAATTTTTAACATCTTATCCTCCTTATCATTTTTAAGAATAAATTTATTGTAATCCTTTTCCGTAAAAAGGCAATT
>MHGP01000046.1:11722-14807 GCA_001805615.1 Omnitrophica WOR_2 bacterium RIFCSPHIGHO2_02_FULL_48_11 | reverse complement strand
AACTTCACGACAGCTAAAACCGTCGAGCTGTGCATCCGCCGCTCATCCAGCGACACATTGGTGATCTGCAGATTATTGGCAAAGGCAGGAACGCTAAAGGAAAGGACCAGACCAAAGATAAATAAAATTACGCGGGGATATTTCATGTAAATTTTTTAAAGGGTTGAATTATATTGATTAATACTGTAATTATTATAAATCTTAAAATAAAATTTAAAACCTATTTTTGTTCAAATATTGCGCTGGTTTCACTCACCCGCACCTGCGATAAAATCCTTTTGGCTTCTTTACGCGCCCGGGCGAGATCGACTTGCGCGATCGCCGCTTGGATCCTGGGGATACAATCCGAGTTGATGCTGAACTTCCGGATCCCGATGCCTAAAAAATACATAAGATACCGCGTATCCTGGGCCATATCGCCGCAGATCGAAATATCTTTTTTGTATTTTTGGGCAGTTTTCGCAATCCGGTTCAAGGCGCGCAAGACCGCCGGATGCTGCGGCAGATAAAAATCCGCCACCTTCTCATTGGTCCGGTCCACGGCCAGCATGTATTGAATAAAATCATTGGTCCCGATCGAAAAAAAGTCCGCCGCCTGCGCCAATTCTTCCAGGATTTCCAACACCGACGGCAATTCGATCATCATGCCGATGTCAGGCTTGGCGTTGTGTTCGATTTTCTCGCCCGCCAGATCACGGGCACATTTCAAGACAACGTCCTTTGCTTCCAGAAATTCGTCCAAGGAAGAGACCATAGGGAACATGATGCGGATGTGGACTCCCGCGCCCGCCCGCAGGATCGCCCGGATCTGCTGTTCAAAAATTTCTTTGTGCTTAAGAGAAAAACGGATGGAACGCATCCCCAAAAAGGGATTTTCTTCTTTCCCAAAATTGTAATACGAAAGGACTTTGTCGCCGCCGATGTCCAGCGTGCGGAAAGTGATCTCTTTGTCCTTCATGCCGTCCACCAATTTTCTATAAATCACATACTGCTCTTCTTCCGTTGGGAAATTGCTGCGGACGAGAAAAGGAAATTCGGTGCGGTACAACCCTATGCCCTCGGACTGATATTCCCGGGCCATCTTCACATCGCTCAACAGATTGATATTGGAGAGAAGGGTGATCTTCGTTCCGTCCTTGGTCTTCGTTTCTTGGGCAATGGAATCTTTCAGCTGATGCAGCAGCGCCCGTTCTTTATTGCGCTGTTCGAAAGTCTTGATGACATCCGCGCCGGGATTGACATAAATATTGCCGATCTCCGCATCAAGTAAAACTTTTGTCTGCGGCGGCAAGGCGAGAAGCTCCGGCGTGTCGGCGATGACCATGGGCATCAAGAGCGAGCGCGCCAAGATCGCCAAGTGCGAACTCGCCCCGCCGCTTAAGACGATGATCCCCCTCACACCCTGCGTTGATAATTTTAAAATGTCCGAGGGGAGCAATTCCTGGGCGATCATGATATGCCCGGCATATTTTTTTCCGTCATGATTGATCTTCAGCAAATTTTCCAAAAGACGCTTGCCGATGTCCAGCACGTCCTGCTTTTTTTCCCGCAAATACGGATTGGCGATCGCCTCAAATTTCTGGGTATAACTTTCGACCGTCTGGATAATCGCATTGGGAGGATTGACGCCATTTTGGATCAGTTCACTGATGCCGTCCATAAAACCCTTGTCCTTCAACATCAGGATCTGGGCAGTGAAGATCAGCGAAGCAATATCCGAAAGATGTTCTTCGATTTGATTCTGCAGATCCTCTAATTGTTCTTCGGTCTGGCGGACGGCTTGAGAAAAATCTTCCAGCGTATACCGCTCAGGGAACTGCTGGTGCGCGGCCGGCAGCCGGGCATGATGCAGATCAATGACCACCGCCTCGGCCAAGGCAAAGCCCGGAGATCCGGCCCGGCCTTTAATAAATTTCAATTCCGCCGGGACAGCCGCCGTAGGCAGCGTCGGCCGGTCGTTTAAGGCCATCAAAAGTTTTGCCGTCTCGATCGTATTGGCCAGCTGGGAGGTGATCGCCCTAAACGCCTGAATATCCTGTTCGGAAAAATAATTGCGCTGGGAATTTTGGATGACCATGACCCCGATCTTTGTCTGACCGCGGATCATGGGGACAGCGAGAAAAGATTCATACCGCTCCTCGCCGATGCCGGGAAAATGTTTGAAATGGGGATTGCGGCTGGCGTGTTTTTCGCAGATGGCCCGCGCCTCCTGCAAGGCAAGGCCGGTGAGCCCTTCGCCCAGTTTCATTTTGACCTGCCCGACGGAATCAAGATTCAAGCCCTTGGTGGCCTTGAGAACAAGTTCCTGGGTATTGTCATAATAAAGGTAGATGGAACACACTTCGGAGCGCATGTGTTCGGAGATGAGTGCCACGATTTTTTGCAGGAAGGCTTCCAGGCTTTGCGCATCATGAAAAACCTCGACTAATTCACTGAGGTCGCTGATTAATTTGACATGATCGCGGGGCATAAGAAAAGTCACAATGTCACAAGGTCGCACGTCACAAGTAAAAACTTCTAAAACAACTTGTGACCTTGTGTCTCTGTGACCTTGTGACTTTTATTGGTCGGGGAGCAGGGATTTGAACCCTGGACCCCATGCTCCCAAAGCATGTGCGCTAGCCAGCTGCGCTACTCCCCGATAAAAAGCTGGGTATTAGGACAAGGTAACGGAGCCCGTCTCGTCTATCGGCAACGTTTTACGTAGCCGATCATCGATACGGGCAGCCTAACCCTTAATCGAACAACACGTCGTAAAAAAGCGGCTTAGTATAGCACGCACTATTTAGTTTTGCAAACAACCTCCCCTCCGATATAATAAGCCATATGAAAAAACGATTACTTTCCACCGTTCTCATCCTCACCATCCTTATCGCGGTCGCTTTTGTCTATATCAATCGGTTTTTCCTGCCGGTGAAAGCCAAGGACATTGTCATCCAAAAACTACAAGATATTCTGCAGCGGCCGGTGAAGATCGAAGCGATGCACCTGTCGCTCATGAAGGGGTTCCTGGCCTCCAACATTGCCGTTTTTGAGAAAGACGATCCACAAAAATTTTTCTTAACCATTTATGAAATTTCTTTTC
>MHGP01000046.1:7863-11707 GCA_001805615.1 Omnitrophica WOR_2 bacterium RIFCSPHIGHO2_02_FULL_48_11 | reverse complement strand
ATATTTTTAAGAATCAATCGATCATCATTCCTTCGCTGAACATCAAAAATCCCAATATCCACATCCAGCGCCGCGCGCCAGACACGTTCAATTTTTCCGACCTGTTAAAACCGTCGGGGGCGCCCGCCGGTAAATCCAAAACTCCTCCCGTCATCATCGGCGGCCTCGCCATCGATAACGGAAAAATCTTTTATTCCGACCCGCGGCTTGACGCTGGCCGGCCGGAAACCTTAGAGAACATCGGCATTAAAGCCAGCCTGACCCTGACCAAATCGATCAAATTTTCCCTACAGGCTGATATTGCTCAGACCCCCTCGACCTTTCGAGCGGACGGAGAATACCATCTTGCTTCCCGCCAATTGACGGCGCACTGCACCGTCGAAGAATTGATCATCAAACGCTACCTTGATCTTTTTTATACAAATACAAACCTTACCCTCCACAAAGGCAGCATTGAGTCGGCGGACATCAACCTCAAGATCGCCGGCAAAGGCGTGTCCCTGGACGGTCAATTTAGCATTCCCGGCTTGGGACTGACCTGGCAAGGTCAAAAAGAAATTTCCGGTGATTTCAGCGCCGATAAACTCGCCTTCAAAATGCAAGGCAAAGAAATCAGTCTCCTCGGTAATTACAAATTGACCGGAGCAAAGATTCAATGGGGGACGAACAAAAGCATGAGCGGGAACATCGCCACCGTAACCGCTTTAAAGATCAGCGACACAACCGTCGACATTAAGAATAATTTTGAATTGAAAGACGCGCAATTTGTTTTGGCCGACGGCAAGAAAGCCAGCGGCAGCCCGGCGGGAGAATTGGCGATACAATTCGATCGCGCCGACCCCAAAGGCACGCTGCGCTACCGCGGCTCGCTGAAATTGGCGGATATCGCCTTGGCCGGGATCCCAAAAATCAAAACGATCGAGAATATCCAAGGGATTTTAGAGCTCGAAACCGATAAGGCGCGTTTTGCGCAATTGAACGTAAAAGCACTGAATACCGATATCGTCTTATCCGGTTCTGTGGAAAATTTTAAAGATCCTTCTCTCGATATTCAATACTCCTCGAACAATGTGGATTTAGAAAAAATGCTGAACCTCGTCCCTGATGTTTTGGAAGAGGCCCATATGTCGGCAGCCGGTCAAGCCGGCATTAAAGGAAGTTACAAGGGGCTGCTTTCCTCTCCGCTCGAGGCAGACGTAAAATTGACCGCTCAGTTAAAGAACTCCACTTTAAAAAAGAATGATTACCCGGATCCCGTCACCGACCTCAACGGTCAAATCGAGGTGAGACCGAATTCTTTAAATCTCAAAGACCTCCGCGGAACTTTTCAGAAAAGAAATTTTACGCTTAACGGCTCGCTGGTAAATTTCAAAAGTCCGGACATCAACGTGAATCTCGCCGGGGACGCGGTCCAGGTTGCCGCACGTCTGCAAATCCCCAGCCCCAAAACCATACAGATCCTTTCTGCCAAAGGAAATTATCTCAACAGCTCCTTTGATCTGGAAGGCGATGTTCAAATGAGCGACGAGCATCCTCCCCGCATGGGATTATCCGGATCTTTCAATCTAAATTTGGAAGATCTGGCTAATGTCAATCCAGAGATGAACAAAAAATTCACTCCTTTAAAATTGCAGGGGATCTTGACCTCCAACTTCACCTTCCGCGGCAGCGTCAAGGACTGGCACCATTGGCAGCTGCTGATCTCTTCTCACGCGCCCTGGATCTCGGCGGCAGGATTAAAGTGGGAAGACGTGAACTTTAAGTTTAAGGAAGAGGATCAATACATCGGCCCGTGCACGCTTACCTCGTCGGTGTACGGAGGACAGCTCTTGGTCACTGCCTCCGCTGACTTGACCACGGCCCAAGATGATTTTCTGCTAAATTTTAATCTGCAAAAGATCGATCTGTCCCAAGCTCCCCAAAACATCGCTGTCAAAATCCAGGATCTGCAGGGGATCCTGGATTCCAGCTTCAGCGTGCATGGCTCGCTCACCGACCTTGATACGATCGAAGGGACCGGGTTCCTGATCGTCAAAGACGGGCTGCTCTGGCAGTCTAAGTTGCTGAAAGGTTTGTGGGATGCGCTGGCGATCCGTGAATTTAAAGAAGTGATCTTTACCGAGGCCTACGGCGATTTTGATATTCAAAAACAGCGTCTGGAAACGAACAATTTGACCCTCAAAAGCGATTCCGTGAATTTATTGATGACGGGATGGGTGGATTTTAAACAAAAAATCAATCTCTTAGTCAGCCCGCAATTCAGTGAAGCTTCGCTTTTGCAATCGGCTTCCCCCTTTAAGACCCCGACGGAAGTTTTGACAAAAATCAGCAAATACACCGGGGTCAAGATCACCGGAACGGTCCAGAATCCGAAATATTATCCTTTCACCGATCCGGGAAAACTCCTGAAGGAAACCATCGGTACAACCTTCGAGGGCGCTAAAGATATTTTAGAAGAGATTTTTTAATTTTGCGCAAGGCGTGCGCGCGGTGGCTGATCTGCGCTTTGATGTCCGGGTCAAGCTCGCCGAAAGTTTGATCGTAGCACGGGATAAAAAATAGAGGATCATACCCGAAACCGTTCTTGCCCTTGGGACGCAAGGCGATCAGGCCGCTGCAGCTTCCCTGCACCACATCGATCAGTTTGCTGCCGTCGGCCAGAGCGGCAAAGCAACGGTAACGCGCCTGCCGTTTCTTAAGCGGAATGCCGCGCAGCGACCGCAATAGCTTGGCATTATTTTTATGATCGGTCGCCCCCTCGCCGGCAAAACGCGCCGAATAGACGCCCGGCTGATTCTGCAGCGCCTTCACCTCCAGCCCGGAATCTTCCCCCAGAGTAAGTTTTTTTGTATACAGCGCGATGGTGACCGCTTTCTTAACGGCATTGGCGGTGAATGTTTTGCCGTCTTCTTCGATCACCGGCATATCGGGATAATCATCGAGCGAGGTGATTTTTAAATCAAAACCTTTGAGCAATTCCTTAATTTCACGGACCTTGCCTTTGTTGCGGGTGGCAATAAGAAGCTCTTGGCTCATAGCAAATAGTACTTAGAATCAATTGATAGATTTTTTAATGGAAGAAATCAAACCCGAAATCATTTTGCCAATTTCTCCAGCCTCATTCTTAAAATTCTCCAATTGCGAATGATTGATCCATCCCTTTTCATAAAAAATAACCAATAATGTAATCGTTTCAAATAAAGATCCCCGCGCAATATAGAGAAATTGAATGAACTCCTTTTTAGAATATCGCCCTTTCCCTTCGGCAATATTTAAGGCAATAGAAGTCGATGCTGATTCAAGTTGCTCAATAAGCCGATAATGTTTTCGATCTGTTTCAATTACGCCTGCCAAGTCAATAACAGCTTTTGCAAAGGCAACAGACCTTTTCCAAACTTCTAAATCTTCAAAATTAAAATGTGCCACTTATGTTCCCTATCAGCTAAGACCTATGAGCTAAGACCTATGAGCTAAGACCTATCAGCTAAGAGCTCAGTCTCAATCCGATCAAATTTTCTTTTTGAACCTCAAAAAGCTGCTGGATCCCTTTTTGCGCCAGGACGATCAATTCATCCATCTGTTTTTTATCAAACGTTTTGCCCTCGGCCGTTCCCTGGACCTCCACAAAGCGCCCCTGCCCGACCATCACCACATTCATATCGATATCCGCCTTGGAATCTTCTTCGTAATTCAGGTCCAAAAGCATCTGACCTCTCAAGATCCCCACGCTGATGGCCGCCACATAATCAATGATCGGAACAGCCGGGATCAGGCGGTCATTCTTAATTTTTAACAAAGCATCCGCCAGGGCAATAAATCCGCCGGTGATCGAAGCGGTGCGCGT
>MHGP01000046.1:2571-7833 GCA_001805615.1 Omnitrophica WOR_2 bacterium RIFCSPHIGHO2_02_FULL_48_11 | reverse complement strand
AATTGCGGGACATCCTCTTCCACCGTGGCGGTACAGATCACCCGTGTCTCGCCGAACTCGATCAAACAGGATCCTTCCGCGTGCTTGATATAATCTCTGGTCACTTTGATAGGACGTAACTCGTCGGGTTTGCGGCCGTCGATACGGGACATAAAAATCCTTTCTATTAAGTAAAGTCACCATGTCACCGAGTCACTGCGTCACCCGCAACACCTTAACAACTACTTGTGACCTGGTGACCTAGTGACTTTGTGACTTCTTCCAGAATATTCCGCCATTACCGTTGCGTCGATCCCGCCGCGGGTATTCATCACCGCTTCCACCTTGGCCCAGCGCGGACGGCAAGCCTTGACAATATCGTCAAGGATCTTATTCGCCAAATGTTCGTGAAAAATACCGATGTCCCGGTAGAACACCGTGTAGTATTTTAAGGATTTCAATTCCAGACAGGTTTTCGTCGGCGCGTAAGTGATATGGAGCACGGCAAAATCCGGCAGCCCGGTTTTCGGACAAATACAGGTGAATTCCGGAATGCTCAATTGGATCACATATTCCCGGTCCGGATATTGATTTTGCCAGACCTCGATCACCGGAGTTTTGAACGCGCGAATTTTTTTCTGCAGGCCTTCGTAAGAATTCTTCATATTTTTTATGTCACAAGACACCAGTCACCAGTCACAAGTTATTACAAGCTTTTACGTGTGTCCGGTGACCATGTGACCGAGTGACTATCCTTTATCTCACCTTCAAAAATTTATGCATTTGGGGCAGTATTCTAACATCCGCCAACCGTTTTGAGCAATAATTATGATATTCCCGGCATTTATCCAGGACACCGTTATGCAGATCGAACGTATTGGGCTGCAGGATAAAAAGAATTTTCGGATCGACCGCCGCGATGATGTCCGCGGAACGCTTGATATCCGCCAGCTGTGTCTTACTCGAGATAACGGCTTTAATGAAAACTTCCTTTTTCCGGGCGATCTTCAAGAATTTCTCATGCTCTTTCCAAAAAGCCCGCTGCTGCGTGGAGCTGGGCAGCTTCAGATCCATCGCCACAATATCGACCGCGCGGATAATTTTTTTTAAATCTTTATAAAGCACCCCGCTCGTTTCCAAATAAACTTTTAAACCGCTTTCCTTAATAGAAGGGATGAATTGCTCAATAAAATCCGCCTGCAAAAGCGGTTCCCCGCCGGTCAAGCTCACCGAATGACATCCCGCGATAAGCGGCCGGACTTCTTTTTTGAGCTGCGCCACGGAATATTCTTGATATTCCCGTTTTCCGTCGCCGATCGAGTCGGGCGTGTCGCACCAGGTGCAATGCATATGACATTCAAAAAACCGCACAAAGATCTGCCGCACGCCGGCATACGGCCCTTCGCCTTGAATGGACTGAAATATTTCAGAAATTTTGGAAAGCATAATTAAAAAGTCACCGGGTCACCATGTCACAAAGTCACAAGTAAAGTCTTGAAGCTACTGGTGACCTAGTGACTTGGTGACCTTTCTAACTTGTTCAAATCCTTTTTCTCTCAACAGACAGCTGTCACATTTGCCGCAGGGCCTTGCCCCGCCCGCGTAACATGACCACGTGAGTTCGTAAGGAACTTTCAGTTTCAAACCTAAACGGATGATCTGTTCTTTGGTTTTATAAAGCAAGGGCGCAAAAATTTTTATTGTCTTCCCTTCCACCCCGGCCTTCATGCCTTTGTGCATGACTTTTTGATATGCCTTAAAAAATGCCGGCCGGCAATCCGGATAGCCGGAATAATCAATGGCATTGGCACCGATAAAGATCGCCCGCGCGCCGACGACCTCGGCATACGAAGCGGCCAGGCTTAAAAAAATAATGTTCCTCGCCGGCACATACGTCGCCGGAATTTCCCGAGGAATAATTTTCCGGTTCTGCGGCAGCCGCATCTTTTTATCCAAAAGCGCTGAGCCGGCCCACGGCAGAGAGATCTTGACCACCCGGGACTCGGAACCGCTCAGCTGCGCGAGCTTTTTAGCCCGGAGAATTTCTTTGCGGTGGCGCTGACCGTAATCAAAGATCAAGGCATAGGTCTTAAAACCTTTGGCCTTCGCCAAAAACAACACCGTAGCGGAATCAAGTCCGCCGGATAATAAAATTATTGCAGAGTTCATATTGTAAGTCACAAGGTCACAGAGTCACAACGTCACAGGAAAAAATTGCAACAACTTGTGACTTTGTGTCTTGTGACATTGTGACTATATTTTATAATACGTCACGTCCGACGTTTCGGATTCCCAAACGCAGACTTTTTTAATCCTTAAAGGATGGCATACTTTGGCGAATTCGTCAAAAATATATTTGGCGAGATTTTCCGTGGTGGGATTGACGACTTTAAAATGCGGCAGATCATTTAAACAGACATGATCGATGTTCTTTAAAAAATCCTTCAACTGCTGCTTGATGATCTTAAAATCCACGACCATACCAATGGCATCAAGTTTATCGTTTTCAACGGTGACCTCGACCTTCCAGGTGTGCCCGTGCAGGTCTTTGCAGTTGCCTTGATACCCCCGCACAAAATGCGCTGAGGCAAAATCGGATTTGATGGTAAGTTCGTACATAAAAATTTGGCCCACGGTTAAGGCTACGAAACCCGTATCGGTTTTCGGTCACGATTGACGTTTCCGATAGACGAAACGGGCTTCGTTACCGTAACCGACAAAACGAAATTAAATACCCGCCCTTTTTGCATCGTGGATCGCCCGGCCCAGAAATTTCTGCGCCAGTTTACTGAAATGCTTCGGCTCGTCGCTGACGAGGAATTCGTGACGCGGCCTTGATTTGACCACTTTATTCTGCCGGGTGTATTCCAAAAGCTGTTTGACTTCCCGCGCGACTTCCTGCGCCGAATCGACCAGCATGACACCCTGGCCCATCACTTTTTTTAAGATCGGCTTCAGCAAAGGATAATGGGTGCACCCTAAGATCAACGTATCCACTTGCGTTTTTTTCAGCGCCGCCAAATATTGCCGGGCGACATCGCGCGTGACATCTTTTTCGAACCAGCCTTCTTCGACGAGAGGAACAAACAACGGGCAGGCCTGCGCCGTGACCTTCACCGCCGGGTTCAGCCGTTTAATCTCGCGGACATACTCCCCGCTGTTGATGGTCGCGGAGGTCGCGATGATCCCCACGCGCCGGTTGCGCGTTGTCTCGACGGCTTTCTTGGCGCCCGGTTTGATCACGCCCAAAATCGGCAAAGAAAATGACTCGCGCAAGACCGGCAAGGCAAAGCTCGAAGAGGTATTGCACGCCACGACGATCATTTTTACTTTATGTTTCAATAAAATGGACACATTTTCTTTTGAAAAACGGATGATCGACTCCTTGGACTTCGTTCCGTAGGGGACCCGGGCCGTGTCTCCGAAATAGACGATATCTTCGTTGGGCAACAACCGCAGCAATTCCTTGACCACGGTCAACCCACCCAAGCCGGAATCAAAAACGCCGATGGCATAGTTTCGATTATTTGACATAATTACAAAGGCTCTCCGCCACCCCATCGGCGATCTTTTGCCGGTAGTCATCGGTGGCCAATAATTTTTCTTCCCGCGCGTTCGTCAGATAACCCGTCTCGATCAAGATCGCCGGGATAAGCGTATTGCGCAGCACAAAAAAACGCGCTTCCTTGTGTCCGCGCGTCATGGCCCCTGAGCTCTTGGCGGTATCACTGGCCACATGCGACGCCAGGGAACGCGATTCCGCCTGTTTGTACGTATGCATCATATCGCTTAAAATTTTTTCCAGATCGGCCGAACCTTGTTCCATTTCTAAATGACTGTAGAGGATCCCCTGATTTTTTAGACGCTGTTCTTCTTTCTTGTCTTTTTTTAAAAACTGACCCATGTAATACACTTCCAGACCGTCGATACTCCGGGAGGGATTGGAATTGGCATGCACGCTGACAAAAAGATCGGCGTTGGACCGGGCGGCAATCTCGGTACGTTTCTCGAGGGTAAGGAATTCGTCATCGTCCCGCGTCATAACGACCTCGATGCCGCTTTGCGACAGATTCTTGGCCAACCGCCGGGCGATATCAAGGACCACATTTTTTTCTTTCATGCCGGACTTGCCGGTCGCTCCGGGATCTTTGCCCCCATGGCCGGCGTCGACGACAATTTTTTTAAATTTCTTGATGGCAAAATCCGCACCGGTCTTAAAACGGTTCAGAATTTTCTCTTCAAAATCCGGCGGGACGATGATCGAACTGCGCACCCGTTTCACCCGGGAACTTAAGGTGACCTTATCTTTGCCGACCATAACGATATCGCTGCCCACCAAAACCTTGGCCCGCAAATTAAACCCCTTGAGGGTCACCACCTGCGAAACGCTGTCCCAATCGAATTCCACGCCGTTACGGTCGCACAGATCCTTAAGATTGGTGATGCCGGATGTCCCCTTGGGAACGGTCGCGCATCCGCCCATTCCTAAGATGAAAAGAATACAAAAAGCGAACCCCAGAAATCTATTTTGCAACGCCGCATTTTTTTTCATAATTTTAAAATATCGTCGATGAATGAATGGAAGGGTATTCTTATATATTTTAAAAAAGATGTCAAGCCAATTATACCTTCCTAATCGTCATTTCAAAAAATTAATCGTTAGTGTCTTTAGGTTATGGCTACGAGACCCGCACCAACTTACCTTAATATTTTAGTTGTAGTTGGTACTGCTTGACTTTTTCAAGTGCAAGTTGGTGCAGTATTGACAACAATTACAAAATTAAGGAAAGTCAATGCCGTATCGGTTTTAGGTCACGTCTGACGTTTCCGATAGACGAAACGAGCTTCGTAACCATTTAGCCGTCACCTAACAACAAAGCATCAATAATTTCCCTATATCGACTGCTCGAGCAAAACCCCCTCTCGAAACTTTTGCAATTGCTGCCTAAAATAATCTTTTTCCGGATCACGCTCGACCAATTCTTCCGCGATGGCGATGGCCTCTTCAAACCGGCCCAAGCGATAAAGGACTTCTCCTTTGGTATCCAGGTACGCCGCACTTTCCGGGTCATAACTCAAGGCCTTGTCGATCAGCTCCAGGGCCTCGGTCAAATGCGTTCCTTCCTGGGCATAAAGCCAGGCCAGGTCATTGTAGGCCGTATCCAGATCAGGATCGTTCTCAATACTTTGTTGAAGTAACTTTTCTTTCGCGGTAAAATCCAGCTGCGGATATTTCAACTGATACTGCAGATACGCGGCATTGGAGAAAATAAGAAAAATGAT
>MHGP01000046.1:0-2535 GCA_001805615.1 Omnitrophica WOR_2 bacterium RIFCSPHIGHO2_02_FULL_48_11 | reverse complement strand
ACATTCTCAGCAGCGTGAGGACAACGCCCAAAAGCGCCACCACGCCGATGGCCAACCAATCGCCCCAATATTGCTCGACATGCAGCAGGCCAAAAGAAAGCGCAATAATGACCGCACTCCAAACCGGACCTTTCACAACGCTCAAGACACGAAAAAAATATCCCCGGAAAATGATCTCCTCGCCGAGCGGTGCCAACAGGACCGCCGTGGCTAAGAATATAAAGAACATCGAATAACTCGTCGATTCCAGGATCTCGCTTAAAGGAGTGATCGGCTGGGTGTCGCGGCTCAGCAAGCTCACCACGGAAAAGAAGGCCAGGATAAGCCCCAGCAACGCCGGCAGCAAAATAATTTTCCACCAAGGTTTTCCGGCGCGGCGCAGCGCGACAAACTGATAAAATTTTTCTTCGGGATAGCGGTTCGTCGTCCGGTAAATCAAAAAGATCATCCACGCCAACGAAAAGACCGCGGATAAAAGCAAGTCCCCCATCTCTCTTCCCGGGCTGGCAGTCCAAAAATTCCCCAGTCGCATCAGCAGCCCAAAGATCATCATACCTAAGATCCACAAGAGAAGAATCCCTAAGGCGTCCGAGACGATCGTAAATGAAAAAATCGAACCGGTCTCTTTTAATTTGAATTGTCGACGGCGCAAAAGATAAATCGGCAGGATCGCAAAAGACAGAAGAAAACACAAAATGCCCCAGCGCATGGCGGAATAGCGGAATATTTCCTTGTACAGAGTTTCGTGATGCTGCCGCAAAAGGCGAGCATCCCAATAAACAAGAAAAGCGATGATAATAAGAATAAGAAGAGCCATATTGATAATGCCACAAGGTCACACGTCACAATGTCACAAGTCGCTAAAAGTTTTTACGTGTGACTCTGTGTCTTTGTGACTTTGTGTCTTTTAGACTTTTTTTAGTTTTGCCACAAAAAACCCTTCCATGATTTCCGTCGGAAGGACCCGGAAACAATGCTGCACCTCTTTGCTGAAACTTTTTTTCCCCCAGGCAGTAACGGCAGGGTAGCGCTCCACGCCGGGCAGCTCGACCGGCGCCACTTGCAAGATTCCTTGCGTTTTTTTCAGCAACCAGTCGACGACACCTTCATTTTCTTCCGGGGCAAAGGTGCAGGTAGAGTAAACCAAGACACCGCCCGGTTTCAGTAAACGGCTGGCACTCAAAAGCAGACCACGCTGCTTCTGCATCATTTCTTTAATTTTACGCGGACTCCAATAAGCAAAGGATTCTTTATCCGCGGCCCTGAATCTCCCCTCCGAACTGCAGGGCGCATCAACCAAAATTTTATCGAATAGTTGCTGGTTCAAAAATTTTTTTGAACCAGCATCCTGACGAACGAAGAGAGGAAGGATCTCACCTCGATACTTGCGGCCGTCACTCATGATAAAGTGTACATTACTGACCCCCAGCTGTTCAACCACTGATCGCAATTTATAATACCGCCCCCGGATGTGCTCTACCGCAACGATCCTACCTTGGTTATTCATCAACGCCGCGATCTGAGTTGTCTTGCTCCCCGGGGCAGCGCAAAGGTCCAGGACAAAATCCCCGGGCTGCGGATCCAAGACCAGCGCCGGCAGCATGCTGGATAAACTTTGAATATAGAGGTATCCCTGCTTGACCAGCCGGTGTTCAAAATATTTCCGGCCGGAAATATTTTTTAAAATCAACGCCTGGCGGTCCCAGGGCACTTGTTCAAAGCCGATATTTTCCTGGTGCAATTCTTCCCTGATTTTCGCTTCCCCCGCCTTTAAAGAATTGATACGGACGGTCAAGGGCCGTTCCAGCGAAAAAATCCTCTGAACCTCCGCAAAGTGCTCGGCCGGAAGTATTTGTCCCAAACGGTTCAGGAATAAAAGCGGAAGTTGACTCATATCGGTTATTATTCAAGGATTAATAACGGTTATGGTTACGAAACCCGTTTCGTCTTACGGCTACGTTTAACGTAACCGACTATCGAAACGGGTCGCATTGCCCTCACCGTTACCGAATCATTCAAAGCCCAATAATTTCCTGCTATTTTATAACGACTTCTAAGAAGAAACAATCTTATTGAGTAATATTACTATTAATTTGTTTTAATATTATAAATAAGTTATACTTTTAGTGCAAACTGCCGAAATCTTAAGCCTATGCCACGGAACAAAAAAGCCCAGTCTTTCATCGAATATCTGGCGATTATTACCCTGATTACCGTTGGGATGATCGCCGGGAAACAATTTTTCACCGGCGGGTTCAAAGGCGGGATCGAAAATCTTACCGGAACCGTTGACGATGCGTTTCATGACCGGCTGGGACAGGCACCGCCGGATGGCAGCAGACCACCCTCCTGCAATTGCGGGCCGGTCGTCAAAGTCTGCGGAGGAACAACTCCCGACTTAAGCCTCCAATGTCCAGGCAATGAAATGCTGGAATATCAAATTTGTAATCCCTCTGGCTGCAACAATGTAGCACCCCGATGTTTTCCGGATGATTCCTGTTGCACTCTGCCGCAGTTAGAAGCCGGAACCTGCGG
>MHGP01000045.1:7102-7996 GCA_001805615.1 Omnitrophica WOR_2 bacterium RIFCSPHIGHO2_02_FULL_48_11 | reverse complement strand
GGCATCTGGTCCTCTCGACGCTGCACACCAATGACGCCGCGAGCGCGGTCACGCGTCTTTTGGATATGGGCATCGAGTCGTTTTTGATCGCGAGTTCGGTGAACTGCATTATTGCCCAGCGGCTGGTCCGCCGGATCTGTCCGAAATGCCGAACCACGGCTTTTGCCAGCCCGGAGATGATCCAGGAGCTGGGTGTGGAGGAAAAAAATTTAGCGGAGATCACCGTTTACGAGGGGAAGGGCTGTGAAGCCTGCCGTTTCACCGGCTATCTCGGGCGGGAAAGTATTTTTGAATTTTTGATAATTACTGATGAGATCCGTGATTTGATCTTGGCCCGGGTGAGCGCGAGCCAGGTCAAGCAAAAAGCCGTGGAGCAGGGAATGAAAACGTTGCGTCAGTCCGGATGGGAGAAAGTCAAACGCGGCATCACCACCGCCAGTGAAGTCATCGGCGTTACGAAGGAAGAATAAGTAAACTTAAAACTAAAAATTCAAAAATAAAAACTATGGTGTCGCTTTGCGACTCCTCACTTTTGCGTTTTGAGTTTTAACTTTTAAATTTCTATGCAATTCATCTACAAAGCCAAAGCAGGTCCAACCAAGATCGTGGAAGGAGCGATCGAGGCGGAGCGGCTTGATCTCGCTATTAAGAAAATCGAAGATCTGGGGTTGACGCCGCTGGATGTGGTTTTGGCGTCGCCGGCCGAGGAAAAAGAGGACAAAAAATCTCTACTGCCGGCTTTTTCATTTTCTAAGCGGATCCCTTTATCGTTGATTGTGACTTTCACGCGGCAGATGTGTGATTTGGTGGAAGCCTCGGTCCCGTTGCTGAGTGCCTTACAGATCGCCGCCCGGCAGACACGGCATGAATATTTTAAAGAGACCATTATGAAAA
>MHGP01000045.1:0-7088 GCA_001805615.1 Omnitrophica WOR_2 bacterium RIFCSPHIGHO2_02_FULL_48_11 | reverse complement strand
TCTTTTCAAAACTGTACGTCAACATGGTCAAGGCCGGAGAGTTAAGCGGGCAGTTGGATGCCGTGTTGAACCGGCTGGCCCAGCTCATTGAAAAAAATTACGAGACCCGTCAGAAGGTCCGGTCCAGTCTGGCGTATCCGGCTTTAATCGTGGTCGTGGGGATCGCCACGGTCTTTGTGTTGATCACTTTTGTGATCCCGCGGATCACCGTGATCTTTGAAGATTTTAATCAGGGATTGCCGTTTGTCACCGTCGTGCTTTTGGAGATCAGTAATTTTTTAAGCCGTTTCTGGTGGCTGGTTGTGCTGGTCATAGGCAGCGGATTGCTCTATTTTCGCCGCTGGATGCAGTCGCCGGTGGGCCGGCGGCAATGGGATTTATTAAAATTAAGTATCCCCGGACTAAAAAATTTTATTATCAATGTCGAGATCGGGCGCCTGGCGCGGACTTTGGGGACACTTTTGGAGAACGGGATCACCATCATCGATGCCCTCAAATCCGTGCAGGATGTCGTTGATAACCAGATCTTAAAAGAAGAAATTGCCGAGGCCTCGCTCAAGGTGACACAGGGGTCCAGTCTCACCAAGGCGTTGGAACGTTCGCCGTATTTTCCCGAGTCAGCCATCAGCATGATGGCCGTCGGGGAAGAGACAGGCAAATTGGAAAAAGGGCTTTATAAGATTGCGGATTCCTACGAGCGTCAGGCGGATGAGACCGCGAAGACGATCGTTTCGCTTCTGGGACCGCTGGTCTTGGTCGTCGTGGTCGGCATCATCGGAACGGTCGTGATCGCGATGCTGCTGCCGATTTTTCAAATGAATTTAATCGTGCAATAAAGGAGACAACTATGCTGCCTAAAAGTAAAAGTGCATTCACCATGATCGAAATTATGCTGGTCGTGATCATCATCGGCGTGTTGGCGGCGATGGTGATCCCGAATCTGTCGGGCCGCGGCGAACAGGCCCGTCGGGCCGCCGCCAAGGCGGACATCGAGGCCAATCTTTCCGCCGCGCTGGACCTGTATGAATTGGATAACGGCCGGTATCCGACGACCGAACAGGGGTTGGCGGCGCTTGTGCAGAAACCCGTTGCCGCGCCGGAGCCGTTGCATTGGAAAGGCCCGTATCTTAAAAAGAAACGGATCCCGCAAGACCCGTGGGGACATGATTATCTTTATGTCGCGCCCGGAAAGCAGAATACCGAAGAGTATGACCTGTCGTCGTATGGAAAAGACGGCGTGGAAAGCGATGATGATATCGTCAATTGGGAAAAAGGAACAGCCCAGGCCCGCTAGTGACCCGGAAAAAATATTTTTTAAAAAAAATTGGTTTTACCCTGATCGAAGTCCTGCTGGTGGTTGTGCTTCTGGGGGTGATAGCGGCGGTTTCTCTCCCTAACTTTCGGCAGACCTATGCGCGGCTAAAGTTAAAACAGGCGGCCGATCAGATTTCTTATATGATGCGTTACATGCAGACCCGCGCGATCCATCATAACGTTATGGGCCGGCTGGAATTCGACCCGGCATATAAACATTACTGGTTTTCTGAAATGGCGATCGAGGACGACGGGGAAGAGAACGAAGAGAAAGAATTTAAGCGGATTGCCGGCCGGTGGGGGCGGACCTTTGATGTTCCGGACGAGGTCCGGGTAGAAACGGCCCAGCCCGCGATTCAATTTTTTCCCGATGGGAAGATTGATAAGGCCCGGATCTATGTTTGCGAGAAGGCAGACTGCTGGACCGTTTCGACCCAGGAGCAAAGAGGCTACGTCGATGTTTTTGATTACCGGCTGGAAGATCAAAAGAAGGAAGATAAAACGAATTAGAAATTTTGATAGCCTTCAGCTGTCAGTCTTCAGCTGAAGGCCGATAGCTGAAGACTGTACTTGTTTACCTTAATATAGATTTTGATGAAACAAGTACTGTCCCTGCTTCATCTAACAAATTAAGGAAAGCAGGGGCTGAAAGCATATGAAAGAATTATGAAGATGGATGTCATGACAACGCTGGAGATAACCGACTCGCACGTGAAACTGTTTCAGTCTAAACTGACCAAGGCGGGAGCGGTCATCACGTTTTGTGATGTCCGCAAGATCGAGACCCCCTCGGAAGACGAATTGTCGAAACTTTTGGCCGGCCTTGTCACCGCTAAGAAAATCGCTTTTAAAAATTTTCTGTTGATCATTCCCCGGCGCCTGGGTATCCTGCGCCAAATGACGCTGCCTTCTGTCCAGGATGCGGAGATCAGCAAAATGGCGGGCCTGCAGATCATCAATAAGGTCCCTTACTCGCGCGAAGATATTATTTACGATTATGCGATCATTGAAAAAGAGACCACCGGCTATACCCGGGTCCTGGTGGCCATTGTTCATCGCGATGTGGTGCAGCGGTATTTAAAAATTTTTCATAAAGCCGGGATCCATCCGCAGCGGCTGACGTTAAGCTCCGCGGGGCTGCTCAATTGGCTGAATTATCAAAAAACAAAAATACGGTCGGATGACCGGACCGTGACCGTGCTCATCAACGTTGACGAGAACGATGCGGAAATCTGTTTTTGTCATAAGCAGAAGTTGCTTTTTTCGCGCAGTATTCAGTTCGGCGCGCACGATTTGACGCCGGAACGTATTCCGGGTTTTGCCGAGCAGATTGATCTGACGATCCGGTCTTACCGGAAAGATAAAATGGGGCCGGAGATCGACCATTTTGTTGTTGTATCGACGCGGAAAGAGGTCTCCTTCTTAAAAGAACAGATCGAGCAGGAATATAAATTGAAGGTCGATGCCTTGACACCCGTTGATCATTTGCCTTGTTCCAAGGAGTTGAACCTTGCGGGATTATGGGAAGGATCCGGGGTGTCGGTGGCCGCTGTCACGGGGCCTTTGTTAACGGACATCGGCGGATCGTTCAACCTTCTTCCCGAAGGTGTCAGAGATGATAAATCGGCTAAATTCAAGCGCAGTCAAAACGTGCAGTCGGCCCTGTTGGCGGCCTGTGCCCTTTTGTTGGTCGTCGGGGCTTTGAACGTGGAATCGTACCGGGACGCCCGGCGGTTGAACCGTATAAAAAATAAACTGGCCGAAATGAAGCCCGCGACCGAGAAGGCCAAGCAGACGGTGCAGCTGGTGAATTTTGTCAAAGATAATATTTACGGGCAGATCAAGGTGGCAGATTTTATTTCAGAATTATACCGTCTCACGCCGCAGGATATTGCATTTCGTTCCTTGTCGTATAATGAGCCGGGGGGCGTGACGATGCAGGGGTTTTCGCAGAGCGGAACGAGCGTGAATAATTTTCAAAGCCAGCTGGTCGGTTCGGCGATGTTCAAAGAGGTCAATTTGCAATACGCCTCACGTTCGAGGATCTTTAATCAAGAGCTGACCGATTTTAAGATCACCTGTCAGCTTTTTAAAGGGAAGAAGTAAAAGCATGGCGATCCGTTTATCGGGACGAGAAAGAACAATATTTTTCCTCTGCTTAGCGGTGGTCTTTGTTTACTTCGTCTACATTTTTCTCTATCAGCCTTTTCAGGAACAACGCTCGGATCTGTCCACGCAGATCGAGGCGGCGCAGCGGGAATTCATGAAGAACTCCAAATTTATCGAGAACAGTCAGGCCTATCAGGCCGAATATGATACTTATCTGGAAAAATTTAAGCAGCAGGGATCCGAGGAAGAAGTGATGTCCTCTTTTGTCTCGGAGATCGAACAGATCGCCGCGCAATTCAATGTCCGTATCGCTGAAATGAAGCCGCGCAAGGTCAGGCGGGAGGATTTTTATAATAATTTTTCCGTTAATCTGAACATTAATACGCGCTTAAATGATCTCATCCGTTTTCTTTATGTGTTACAGTCCGACCCGCATTTTTTTGGCGTTGAAGAGTTCCGTTTTGATAAAAATTTTCCGCAGAACGTCAATCTGCAATGCCAGTTGACGGTCAGCAAGACCTTATTTCCGGTAAAATGACGGATTTTGGGGAGGATTATTGAGAATTGCCTTGACGATAAGATATAAATATGTAAAAGTAAAATAGTTCATTTTTATTATCCTTATATAATATTAGTATTATTTAACTAATTAATAAAATTTTTTTTATTTTATGACGTATTATACTGCTTTACATCTGACCAAAGAGCCGTTTTCCACCAGCCCGGACCCTGCCTTTTTTTTCTATTCTGCTGCACATAGCGCCGCTTTGCACCGGCTGGAGATCTCGATCCGTCTGCGCCGGGGGTTAAGCCTTGTTTTGGGGGATGTCGGGACCGGCAAAACGACTTTGTCGCGGACGTTATTCCAGTCCTTCAGCGCTGAAGAAGAACAGTATGTCTTTCATATGATCCTGGACCCGGATTTCAAATCTGAATATCAATTCCTGGCGTATTTGACAAAATTGTTCGGGGTCGTCCCGTTCTTTCGTTCGGTGACCGATCACCGGGACGCGATCGAAAAATATTTATTTCAGAAAGGTGTCGAAGAAAATAAGACCGTTGTCCTTTTGATCGACGAGGGGCAAAAATTGTCTGGGCCGGCGCTGGAGATCTTGCGGACGCTGCTCAATTACGAAACGAATGAACAAAAATTGTTGCAGCTGGTGATCATGGGACAGATGGAGCTCTTGCCGAAAGTGAATAAGATACGCAATTTTATGGACCGGGTGAGTTTTAAATATATTTTGCATCCCTTCAATGAAATCGAGACGGGAGAGATGATCCGTTTTCGTTTGAAGCAGGCCGGCTGTGAAGGGGGCGCCCATCTTTTTGCGCACGAGGCCATTAAAAAGGTCTATGAGTATACGCAAGGGTATCCCCGGCAGATCGCGCTGCTCTGTCACAAGGCGATGGAATGTCTGATGATGCAGGACCGCACGATGGTCACTGCGGATATTATCGATGAGCTGATTATCCAAGAACGACAATGGAAATAACCAGAAAGTTTGCCGGAAGAGATGATGGACAGGCCGATCAGTTCAGAAGAGAAATTACTTAATTTTATTCGCCAGAAGGCTCAGCCGGCAACGTCAGAAAAAAATAAAGCGAACGTCAAAGAAAATGCGGCGCTCTCGGGTGGACAGGAGGGGGCGCGTTTTTTAAAATTGCTCAATAGGGTTTTAGTTCTATTGGCGGTGGTCTGCGCGGGATATATTTTTTTTAAAATTTTTGTGTCGAATCAGAATAATTCCGCTGATCTGCCGGCGGTGAATATCAAGGACGCCGAAGTCGCGGCCGAGCCGCAACCGGTGTTTGAGATAAAACCTTTGAGCTATTACACGGATTTGGCGGATCAGCGGGATATCTTTAATACGTCTTTTGAAAAACCCAAGACCGATGGGAAGCCGGGGCTGACGGTCCTGCCGGCTATGGATCCGACGAAAAATTTACGGCTGGTGGGAGTGGTCCTGGCCGAAGAACCGCAGGCCATCATCGAAGATCTGGACGCCAGAGAAACCTTATTTTTGTCGAAAGGCGACACGGTCAAAGAAATGGTCGTGGATGATATTCAGGAAAGTAAAATCGTTCTCAGGTATCAAAGTCAACGTTTTGAATTAAGCAATGAAACTCGTCCGTTGGGGCAATAAATAATGAAGATGACAGTAAAAATAGGGATCGTTCTTTTAGGGATCGTCGGGCTTAGCCTGGGGGTTGCTGCGTCCGGATATCCTCAGGGTGTCCCTTCGCAAGTGGAAGAAATGCTCAACGTCCTGGAGCAGCAAAGAGGCTCAACGGGTAGCGATATTTTTGTTCCAGCCGGCGACCCGGCAACCGCTGTGGTGTATCCGGAAGATGCCAATCCTTTTTTGGCGCCAGGGGACGATTCCCCCTTGCCTGCCGATGTGCCGGCAGAATCCGGAGCATCGACGCGCCAAAATATCGGTCCGGTCGTGGGAATGAACGGTAAGATCGATGTCTTGGATCTCAAGGAAATGGATATCCAGGATTTCCTGAAATTTATTTCCCAGAAAAGCGGTTTGAATGTCGTCTCGGGCCCCAACGTGCGCGGGAAGATCACGATTTATTTGAAAGATATCGATATCCAGGATGCCTTGAAAATTATTTTGGAAGCCAACGACCTTGCCTACATTGAAGAAAGCCAGCTCATCAAGGTCATGACCTCCAAAGATTTTGAGCTGAGGTTCGGGCATAAGTTCGGCGATGATATGACGACGAAGATCATCCGGCTTCGGTACGCCAATGTGCTGGACATGGTGACGATCCTGAACCAGATGAAAAGTCTGACGGGACGGGTGATCTTTGACCACAAGTCGAATACGCTGGTTTTGATGGACAACCCCGGTAAACTGGCCGAGATGGATGATTTGATCAAACAGATCGATGTCCCCATCGAAACGGAAGTCTTTGATCTAAGCTATGCCAATGTCAAAGATGTCGCTGAAAAATTGTCGGAATCCATGACCTTAAACGTCGGGCGGGTCAAATATGACGAGCGGTCGAATCGCCTGGTGGTGACCGACACAGCAACCAAGATCCGTGATATTGAAAAGATCATCAAGGCCTTTGACGTGAAAGAGCGCGAGGTTTTGATCGAGGCCAAGATTATTCAGATCGTCTTGAGCGACGAGCATAAAATGGGCGTGGATTGGGAAGCCATCGTGTCGAATTACCACAGCCTTGATCTTAAGGGGGGATTCAGCGTCCTGACCAGTTCGGACAAGAGGGGCAAGGTCAGCATCGGGACATTATCCAGCGATGATTACACTTTCCTGCTGGAAGCGCTGGAGACTGTCGGCAAAACCAATATTCTTTCGAATCCCAGCATCACTGCGATCAACAATAAGGAAGCAAAAATTTTGGTTGGTTCGACCCAGCCCTATGTGACCACCACCACCACCACGCCGGCTTCCGGCCCGACGACCACGGCCGAGACGGTCAATTTTATCGATGTGGGTGTCAAGCTGTTCGTCACGCCGACCATTCACGAAGATGATTTTATCACGATGAAGATCAAGCCGGAGGTCAGTTCCGTCACGAGCAGCCTCAAGACGAGCAATAACAATACGATCCCCATCGTGGAGACATCCGAGGCCGAAACCATCGTCATGGTCAAGAATAACGTCACCATCGTCATCGGCGGGTTG
>MHGP01000044.1 GCA_001805615.1 Omnitrophica WOR_2 bacterium RIFCSPHIGHO2_02_FULL_48_11 | reverse complement strand
ATACCGCTTCCGGCGGACAAGCAACGATTGGCGGCGGATTTACTAATGAAGCGACTGGGACAGCTGCAACCGTAGCTGGAGGAGCGAATAACCATGCTATCGGTAATACCTCCAGCGTCGGCGGCGGAAACAATAACTGGTCCAATGGCGCTAATTCAACAATCGCCGGCGGTACCAATAATATTACCGTAGGAAATATCTCGGCCATCCTGGGTGGAAACGCCAATCAAGCTGGCGCAGATGGTTCAGTTATAGTGGGAGGAGTACAAAATCTTACCGACGCCGATTATTCTCTGGTGGGCGGTGTTAATCTTACTCTCGATTCAGCCGCAGATCGTTCCTTTGTGTGGGGATACAATGACCCCATGAGCCCATTGATCACTTTCAGCCAGCCTGACAGCGCTATGTTCTATATTTCCGGTAATTTTGGTATAGGACAAAGTGCTGAAGCCCGGGCACCGGCGCAAAAACTCGTTGTTGACGGGGCCGGAACATTTTACGGCAATCTCACCGCAGTGGGCAGCGTTAACAGCCAAGCGGTGGTATTGGCCCCTCAGGACAACGCCCCCAATGGCGGAGTAGACGGAGAAATGTACTATAACAGCAGCGGGGCCTGGTGTGTGAACATTCAAGGAAACTGGTATGATTTGCTAAAAGGAGCAGCCGGCGGAGTCTGCCCGTAAACTAAATATCTTTTATTCTTAAATTCAACAAAACCACGAATTCGCCTCGTGGTTTTGTTATTGCCGGGTGCTGAAGCAACTCATTGGCCCTTCCTTCCACGACCTCTTCGAATTTTTTGGTCAATTCCCGCGCGCACAGCACATACGGATCATCTAAAATTTCAGCGATATCTTTTAAAGTCTTGGCGATACGGTACGGCGATTCATAAAAAATGACCGTCCGCTTCTCCCCTTTCCATTGCTCCAATTCCTTGCGCCGCGCCGCCGGCTTCACCGGCAAAAAACCTTCAAAAATAAAACTATCCGTCGGCAGGCCCGACAACGACAGCGCCGCGATCAAGGCCGTCGGCCCGGGAATAACAGTCATGGGAACAGCATTTTTTTTAGCCAGATTGATAAGCACATAGCCGGGATCGCTGATGCCGGGGGTGCCGGCATCCGTCACCAAGGCGATGTTTTTTCCTTGCTTTAATAAACCCAATAAATAGTCGGCTTTTTTAACTTGATTATGCTCGAAATAACTGGTGGTGGGTGTTGCAATTTGATAATGATCCAGGAGGATCTTGGTATGACGGGTGTCTTCGGCGGCAATGAGATCAACGGCTTTGAGCGTCTCAAGGGCCCGCAGCGTGATATCTTTGAGATTGCCTATGGGGGTGGAAACAATGAACAGCATATGGGTCACATGGTCACAGCGTCACATGGTCACATGAAAACTTTAAAACTACTTGTGTCATTGTGACCTTGTGACATTGTGACCTTTAAAAATTATTCCACCGTCACCGATTTCGCTAAATTGCGCGGCTGGTCGACATCGCACCCGCGATTCACCGCCACATAATAAGCAAACAACTGCAAGGGCAGCGCTACCAGAAGCGGTGTTAAGCTGGTATTGGTCGAGGGAAGATAAATGACATGATGCGCATGATTAGCAATCGTCTTGTCCCCTTCGGTCGCGATCGCGATCACTTTCCCCTTACGCGAAAGGATTTCCTGCATATTGGAAATCATCTTTTCATACGTCTCGGACTGCACCGCCACGCACACCACCGCGCGGTATTCATCGATCAAGGCGATGGGCCCATGTTTCATTTCGCCGGCGGCATAGCCTTCAGCCGGGATATAAGAAATCTCTTTGAGCTTGAGAGCTCCTTCCAGCGCGGAAGGATAATTGATATTTCTTCCTAAATATAAAAAGCACCCGAAATGCGAATTATCTTTCGCCATGTCGGCGATCGCCTGGCGATTCTTGAGAATTTTATGATACAGCTGCGGGACTTCTTTCAGGTCTTTAAATAATTTCTTGACCTCGGCCGACGGCAAGGTTTTTCTGACAGCCGCTAACTTAAGCGCCAATAAATACAGCATACATAACTGTGCGGTATAAGCCTTGGTAGAGGCCACCCCGATCTCCGGTCCAGCATGGGTATATAAAACACCGTCAGACTCGCGCGTTAACGTCGAACCTACGGCATTGACAATCGAAAGAATTTTCGCTCCCTTGGCCTTGGCTTCTTTGACGGCGGCGAGCGTGTCTGCGGTTTCCCCGGACTGACTGATGGCGATCACCAAAGTTTTCTGATCTAAAATAGGGTTGCGATAGCGGAATTCACTGGAGACATCGATCATCACCGGCACCGACGCCAATTTTTCAATGACATATTTACCGACCATACCGGCATGATAAGCCGTTCCGCAAGCGACAATAAAAATATTCTTGATCGAGCGCAATTGACTGTCCGTCAGCTTCAGTCCGTCCAAGGCAACATGATTTCCCTTGATCCGGGAGGCCAGCATGTTCTTTAAAACATCCGCCTGCTCATGGATCTCTTTGAGCATAAAATGCGCATAGCCTTGTTTTTTGACCGCATCAACGTGAAAGGTCACCGGGCTCACTTTGTAAGGAACCGGCTTGCCCGCAAAATTAAAAACCCGCACACTATCTCTCTTGATCACCGCCATTTCACCGTCTTTTAAGTAAATCACTTTCTTGGTGTAGTCAAGGATCGCCGGTACGTCGGAGGCGATAAAATTCTCATTCTTCCCGATGCCGACAATGAGCGGTGAGCCGATGCGGGCCGCGATCAGCGTGTCCGGTTCTTCCTGCGAGATCACCCCCAAGGCGAACGAACCCCGCAGCTGGGCAATGGTTTTTTTGACTGCCTCAAACAAATCTCCGTCGTAATAATCACGGATCAAATGCGCGACCACTTCAGTGTCGGTCTCAGAGATAAATTTATATCCCTTTTTAATCAAGTTTTTCTTAAGCGATTCATAATTCTCAATGATACCGTTATGCACGACGATGATCTTATTGGTGGAATCAAAATGCGGATGCGCGTTGACTTGGTTGGGGGCACCGTGGGTGGCCCAGCGGGTGTGGGAGATACCGATGGAACCGGACGGCAGATGGTGGGCCTTGATCAAACTTTCGAGATCGCAAATTTTGCCTTTGGCTTTACGGACAAAAAGTTCTCCGCTTTCCGAGGAAATGACACCGACACCGCTGGAATCATACCCTCTGTATTCTAAACGCTTGAGGCCTTCCAGGAGAATAGGAGTGGCTTCTTGATGACCTATATAGCCGATGATTCCGCACATAGAAATGTCACAAAGTCACAAAGTCACAAGTCACTACGTGTGACCTGGTGACGTGTGACATTGTGTCTTAATCTTTGCTTTTCACTGGTTTGATATGAATATACGTAACGACGCGACGAAAACGGTTTTTTGTCTTGGTAAAAATCACTTCACCGTCACAGCCGGCGGTGAGATGGTTCAACCCGTTGACATTCTTCCCGGGTTTCCATTTGTGGCCTTGCCGGGTGAGAACTGTTCCCGACTTCACCACTTGTCCGCCGCTCACCTTGATCCCGCGGGTTTCTTTGTAATACTTGTGTGTTGTATGCCCTAATCGACTCATGTTACCTCCATTGTATGGCTTATAGCCCTGCGCTTCTGGCTCTTGATTATTACTCAACACTATGAGCTGTCAGCTAGTTTCAAGAATTTAAGAGTTATCAGTATACTATTTTTTCTTTTAAAAAACCAGAAAGATTTCCGACCGGGGCCGGCAAAAAAAACAGCACCAATTTACTCAAGATACCTCAAGTCCATTGGTGCTGTCCGATATACTTTTTAAAAAACTATTTCTTCAAAATGGCATCGATCTCATTTTTATAACCATTCAGATCGCGCGCCATTGTTTTTTTGCCATTCAGGAAAAAGGTGGGTGTTCCGCGGACATCGACCTGCTCTCCCAACGTCAGGTCTTGCTGGATCCATTCTTCCCACTGAGCATCCTTATCTTTGTAATCCTTTAAGAACTTATCGACGTTCAAGCCGATCTTTTTGGCTAATTCCTGATACTTCTCTTCGCTCAAATTGGAATTGTCCGCCAAAATGGCATCGACCATTTCCCAGTATTTTCCCTGCTCGCCCGCGGCAAAGGCAGCCTTAGAGGCTGGCTTGGCCTGCGGATGAAAGGATAGAGGGAAATTTTTGACAATATATCTTACATCATTCGGATACGCTTCCAAGACCTGCTTAATAGGCGCATGAAATCTGGAACAGAAAGGACACTGAAAATCGACAAATTCCACGATCGTTATCGCGGCATCCTTCTTCCCCACGATCGGTGAGTGATCTACCGGAATATCATAGGCTTTTCCATAATCTTCTTCCGGCGGTTGCGGCGGCGCATTACGCTGGCCCAATTGTCCTAAGGCGCCGGCGGCCTGATCCAGCTTGGCTTCCAGCAGCGTGACACGTCGCTGCAAATCCTGCAGGGACAAAACCAAGGAGTCCTGTCCGCCAGCCTTGCCTTCTTCTAATTTTTTCAAAATACTGACGATCTCGCTTTGCTGCTGCAACATTTCCTTGCCGACAGAATCCTTGGCCCGCTTGGAACCAACGGCCACGCCTACAAAAATACACAAAAGGACGATCAAGACACCGGTCAATAATTTGTTCTGCATAAGGATCCTTTCTTTAAAAATGTATGAGTGATTGAAAACCAGTTTAGCCTAAAATGACCTTTTTTTCAATGGATAAAAATTTCATTTGCCGGCAGCAACATTGACGCCGGCATATTTCTTAAGAACATATTTTATATAATCCCACCGCCGGGCAGACTTGAACACTGCCACGATCAAGGTACGCTCGCCTTTTTTGATCGTGCCGACGAAACACCCGCCGGCCGCCCGGGTATACCCGGTCTTGCCGTACACTTTCTTTTTCCAGTCCGCCATAAATAAACTGTTGTTGTGGCTTTTCAAATAAATTTTCCGCCCGGCCAAGGAATGGATCGTTTTGCGGGAGGTATGAACCGCCTGGCGAAAAAAAGCATTTTTCAAGGCGGCCCGGAAGATCAAACACATATCATAGGCGGTCGTATACTGCGAGACCTTCGATGTCGGCAAACCCGAAGAGTTGGCGAATTTTGTATTTTTAGCACCCAGCTGCCGGGCCCGCTGGTTCATCAGCTGGACAAATTCCCATTCTGATCCTGCCACGGCCTCGGCCAAGGCGACGCTGGCATCATTGGCGGAATTTAACAGGATCCCATAAAGCAGTTCCGCCACCTTATATTTCTCGCCTGACCTTAAATTCAACTTGCTCGGTGGGGGCGCCGTCGCCCACTGGCTGATGGTCACAACGCGATCGAGCGGCAGCCGCTCCAGCACCAATAAAGCGGTCATGATCTTCGCCGTGCTGGCCGGCAAAACACGGGTATTGATATTTTTTCCGAACAACCGCCGGGAATTCGTGACATCATAGACAATCGCCGACTTAGCCGAAAGCGGAGCATAAACTTTTTTCTTGCGCTTGGCCTCGGCCGAAGGCAAAGACACGATGAATATCGCAATAAACACGAAGATGATAATGCGATAAAAATTTCTCAATTTCATAAAATATTTTTTCTCCGGCTCAACTGCCCTGACAAGCTTGATACACCGCCTGCAGCGCCTCAGCCACCCCTTGGCTGGGGATAAAATTTTGCCCCAAGGCCGGGGCAATACACCAACGCCCTTCGATGGGAAAAATGGCCACCCAAAGGTGCTGGGTCAATTTTTCTTCCGCCACAACCAGGTGGAGCATGGCTTTCTTTTGTTTTTCGTCAGCGATCAATTCTTTGAACACGACCGTCGTCGGACCGGACACCTTCTCGAACTTGAACTGCCGGGGATCAAGCGTATCAATAAAATAAGGCTGCAATGTCACATCCTCCTTAACGGGAACATCCACGTGCTCTTTTTTGGTCAAAGCTAATTCGAAAAAATGCTCCTGCCCCTGTTCGACCCATTTGCGCTCATACTTTGTGTTATATTGCGTCGCGATCTCTTTCGCCTCGATAAGAAACCCGGTGCCCTCTCCCTGTTCCAGAACCCATGCGTAATAGGGCTGATGGTCCGTGACAATGGTCGCCTGCCCGTGCGGCTTTAAACGGCTGTTCATCAATTTTAAAAAAGATTGCGAAAAAAGACGGTGCTTCGCATGTTCTTTCTTCGGCCACGGACAGGGAAACAAGCAGTAAATACGTTCGATCGATCGGGGAAGAAATAACCGCTCCAAGGCCACCCAGGCATCAACCAAAAGCACCCGGACATTATCGATCTCGCTGCGGTTCACCTTCTTTAATGTCTTATAAACCCTTTCCCATTGCTGCTCGATCCCGACAAAATTCCGCTGCGGCTGCGTCTGCGCCGTACGCACCAAAAAATCGCCGTTGCCAAATCCTATTTCCACGTCCACGGGCTGAGCCGACGCAAAATGCCCCGACCAGTCCGCCGGCCGTTTCATAGTATACTGAGAAATAAAAAATTGTAAGGAGATATTTGATTTCACGTAAAGCCCGGTGGGAAAGAACCCTCATCCGCTTATTCTTTTACTTCTGCTGCCGTGGCACTCCCCGCCAAATTATTCACTTTCTCCTGAAGTTGGTTCAATCTATCTTTTAAAGCTTCATTTTCATCGATCAATTGAAAGAAATCAGCGGCAACCTCATCACGTTCTTTTTTCAGATCCGCGATGGTCTTATCTTTCTCCTGCAGGATTTGATCCGTCGATGAAACTTGCTGCTGCAGAGAATCGATTCTTTTAAAATCCACCCGCTCCTGCGTTAAACTCTTAATACTTTCTTCTTTCTGCTGTAGGACCTTGTCCTGGGCCTGCAGCTGATCCTGCAAAGACCGTATGGTTTCTTGCAAAGGTTTCTGGGCGGCCTGAACCTTTTCCGCCAGCAAAGTCTCGCTGTTCTTGATCTCCGCTTCGAGAGAAGCGATGCGTTCCTGTAATGGGACTTTGGCTGACGCGATGTCTTGCGCCGCCAGCGTATTTTTCGCGTTCAACTCTGCGGTGAGCTTATTGATTTCTTCATTTAAAGGAACCTTGGCTTCGTTGATCCTCTGGCTGAGCGCGGTCTCTGTCTGCTGCAGGTTCTTTTCCAACTCTTGAATTTTTTCCCGCAACGGGATCCGGGCCTGTTCAACACGCTGCTGAGCCTCGCTCTCGGATTGGCCTAATTTTTCTTCCAAGGATTTGATCTTTTCTTCCAAAGGCGCTTGAATTTCTTCAATGTTATTGACCTTAAGCTGTCTCTCGAGCTGGCGGATCTTCCGCTCCAGCTTTTCCGCCTTATCGCTCAGCGCCACATTATCATCCAGGATTTCAAAATAATCCTGCGCCAGCCCGTCACGCTCTTTGGTCACGGCATGCACACTATCCTCTTTTTTCTTGGCAAGGTCGCCGGTAATATTCAATTGCTGCTCCAAGACACGGATCCTCTCCGCCAAAGGCAATTTTGCTGCAGCGATCTCTTCTGCCGCGGTCTCGCCGGCCTGCTGCAGCTGTTTCTCTAAATCAGCGATCTGTTTTTGCCAAGCCTGCTTTGCTTCTTCGACCCGCTGCTGGAGCGAATTTTCTTTGGCCCGAACGTCATTTTGTAAGGCTTCAATCTTTTGTAAAAGCGGCTGCCTTGCCTCGTTAACCTGCGACGGCAGAGAAGCCCGCACCGTTTCCAATTCTTGCCGCAGATCGGAAATATTTTTTTGCAGCGGGGCTTCGGCGGAAGCGATCTTTGCGTCAACCGAATCCTGATGCGTTTTTAATTCTTCTTTAAGCGTTTGAATTTTTTCCTGCGAAGCTGTCTGTACCTCTTGCACGGCCCGATCTTGAGCGATGGCGGCTTCTTTTAACCGGTTATCAGAAGAACGGATCTTTTCCTGAAAATCTTTTTGGGCGGCGGCCAGGGCGGCCTCCTTGGCCTGCTCGCGGGTCCGGGACTGCTCTTCCAAAGATCTGATTTTTTCCTGAAAACTTTTTTCCGTCGCGGCAACGGTTTGCTCTTTGGCCTGCTGTGTCAGATTGATTTTTTCTTTGAGCGCTTGGATTTCTTCCAAGAGAGGCTGCTTGGCCTGGGCCATCCGCTCGGGCACCGAGGCTTCATTCTTCTTTAATTGCTCCTGCAGCTGTTTGATCTCTTGCTGCAGCGGTGTCCGGGCCTGCTCGATTTCCTGCGGGATCGATTTCTCCGTCGAGGAAAGCCTCGCCTGCAAATCCCGGAGCTGATTCTCCAGAGGGGCTTTCGCCTGGGCAATTTTCTGCGGAAGGGCATTGTCCTTTTCCTGCAACTGAACTTCTAAAGCATCGATCTTTTCCCGGAGCGGCGTTTGGGCCGTATTGATCTTTTCCGGAATGGCACTCTGAATTTGCTGCAATTCTTTTTCTAATTCTTGGATACGCTTTTCCAAAGGCGCTTTGGTCTGGGCAATTTTCTGCGGAAGGGCATTATCTTTGTCCTGCAACTGAACTTCCAGGGCATTGACTTTTTCTTTGAAAGGAGCCTGCGCGGCCGCGATCTTCTCCGGGACGGCATTTTGCGTTTGCCGTAAATCATCCTCTAGCTCTTTGATCCGTTTCTGCAAGGGTTCTTTGGCCTGAGCAATTTGCAAGGGAACGTCCCCCTGCGTTTTGTTCAGGTCATCCTGCAGGGCACTGATCTTTTTCTGCAGCGGCGCCTTGGCTTCTTCCATTTTAGCAGGGATCGAAGCAGCGATCTCCTGCCATTGATTCTGCAGCTGCTGAATTTTAAGCCCCAATTCTTCCTGGTCCTTTAAAGCAGCGGTCAAATTGCCGTTAAGCTGATTCTTTTCTTGGGCCAATTGCTGAATCGCCTTTTCTTTTTCGCTCAAGATCACTTGTTTGTCTTTTAGGCTTGCCTCCAGCTGTTGCCATTTCTCTTCAAAGTTTTTTTGGCTGGCCGCGACCCGCTCTTCCGAGGCAACTTCGGTTCTTTGCACTTTGTCGACGAGAAAATTGACCTTCTCCTGGATCGGGGCTTTGGCCTGCTCGATCTGCGCAGGGATCGCCTGTTTCATTTCTTCCAGTTCTTTTAAAAGCCCGGCGATCTTTTCCTGCAAAGGAACCTTGGCGTTCTCTACGTTGACCGCCAAAGATTTCCGGGTGGACTCCAATTCTTTCACCAAGGCCTCGATCCTCTGCTGCAGCGGGGCTTTTTCATTTTCCACTTTTGCCGGAAGAGAATCGCGTGTTGTCCTCAATTCTTCTTCTAAAGCAGAAATTTTTTCCTGGAGCGGCGTCCTCGCCTGCGCTAAATGTGTCGGCAGCGCGGCCTCTTTGGCCTTCAACTGTTCCTGCAAGGCAGCGATCTCTTTCTGTAAAGGAAGCTTGGCGTCTTCGATTTTTTGCGGGATGGAATTTAATGTTTCGCGCAACCGCTTTTCTAATTCCGCAATCTGTTGAGCGAGAGGCGTTCTGGCTTTTTCAACTTCCTGCGGGATCACCTCTTGCGCCGCTTTTAATTTTTGCTGCAGCTGGTTGATGATATCCTGCAAAGGAGTCTTGGCCTTAGCGATCTCTTCGGGAATCGAGCCTTGCGTTGTTTTCAGCCGATCCTCCAGCTCAACAATTTTGCTCTCCAGCGGCTGCTTGGCCTGCGCCACACGCTGCGGGAAGGAAGCCTCCTGGGCCTGCAAGGCCTCTTCCAATTTCTTGATCTTGGTAAGAAGCGGAGCGCGGGCTTGCTGGATTTTCGGTTCAAGAGAATCTTCCATCGCCTGGAGTTTTGTTTTTAATTCCGCAATCTGCCCGCGTAAAGGCTCTTGGGCCTGATTGACTTTATTGCCCACGGATCGCTGAACTTGATCCAACTCGGCTTTTAGAGAAGCGATCTGCTGCTCCAGGGGCAGCTTCGCTTCAGCGATCTGGCCGGGGACAGATTCTTTTCTTTTCTTTAATTCCGTTTGCAGCTCGTCGATCTTCTGCTGCAGAGGCAGCCGGGCCTGCTCGACCCTGCCGGGAACAGCGTCGTCCGTCATTTTCAATTTTTCCTGAAGCCGGTTGATATTTTCCTGCAAAGGCTTTTTAGCCTCTTCCAGTTGAACGGTGACCGCCTGATCTTTGGCTTTCAATTCTTCCTGCAAAGCACTGATCTTCTCCTGCAGCGGGGCCTTAGCCTGGTTGACATCCTGGGTGATCCCGGCCTTAGTCGTTTTGAGTTCTTCTAAAAGAAAATTAATTTTTTCCTGCAGCGGAGACTTGGCCTGCTCCAGCAGCGTTGCAGATTCGGCATCCTTGCTCTTTAACTTTTCTTGAAGATTCTGGATCTCTTCTTCCAAAGGCAATTTGACCCGGCCGATACGCAGCAGCGCGGACTGTTCGCTGACTTTCAGCTCATCCCGTAAAACTTGCAGTTGATCCTCGAGCGGCTTTTTTGCCTGAGCGATTCTTTCCGGTAAAGAATTCTCCAGCGTTTTCAACTGATCCTGCAAAGTAATGATCTGTTCTTGCAGGGGAATTTGGGCTGCCTCAACCTTTTGATTCGCCTCCTGGGTGCTGGTCTGGAGCCGTTCCTCCAAAGTGCGGATCTTTTCATATAGCGATTGTTTGGCCTCTTCCATTTTTTGCGGGATCGAATTTTCCGTCGCTTTCAATCTTGCCTGCAGATCTTGGATCTGCTCCGCCAACGGCGTTTTGGCTTGCCGCACCGTCTCATCCTTGGACTTGCGCTCTTGTTGCAGCTCGGCTTGCAGATTTTGGATCGTTGTCAATAACGGGGCCTTGGCCTGTTCCCGTTCCGGCCCGACGGAATCGCGCACCACTTTAAGCTGCTCTTCCAATTCCTGGATCCTTTGCGTCAACGGCTTTCTGGCCTGGTCCACTTCCCCGGGGATTCTGGCCTTGACCGCTTTTAATTCATCTTCCAGGGTCCGGATCTTTTCCTGCAGCGGTACTTTGGCGGCATCGACTTTTTTGGAAACCGCTTCCCGCGCCTGCGCCAATTCTTCCCGCAGAGCAGCAATTTGCTTTTCCAGCGGCGTCTTCGCCTCAGCCAACTGACCGAAAAAAACATCGTCCTTGGCCTTCACCTGTTCTTCGAGCCCCGCGATCTTCTCGGCCAAAGGGCGCTTAGCCTCCTCGATGATATCCGGAATAGAAGCGCGCAGTGCCTTGGCTTCCATTTCCAATGAAGCGATCTTTTCCTGATATGCCGCGGTCGCTTCGTTGACCTTCTGGGTGATCTTGTTATCACGGTTAGAAAGCTGCGCTTCCAGAGATTGAATTCTTTCCTGCAAAGGCACTTTCGCGGCCTCGATCTTTTTGGGCAAGGCGTTCTGCTGGTCGGCCAATTCGGCCTCTAGCGATTTGATCTTTTCCTGTAAAGGCGTTCTGGCGTTCTCGATCGCCTCTGGTTTGACATTGCGGGCTGAGCTCAGCTGTTCTTCTAAATTTTTAATTTTTTCTTCCAAAGGCTGCCGGGTCGCGATAATTTTTTGACCCGCTGATTCACGCGCGGCCTGCAAATCTTTCCGGAGAGAATTCATTTCATTGACGAGCGGGGCCTTGGCGGCCTCCAATTGAGCCGGGATCGAATCTTTCGTTGAGCGCAACTCGTCCTTCAGTTGATCGATGTCTTTTAAAAGAGGAACTTTGGCCTCTTCCAGCCTCGTCTGAGTGTCGGCTTTCGTCCTGGTCACCTCTTCTTCCAAGAACCTGATCTTCTCCTCCCAGGCGGCCTTTTTCTCTTTAGGGATCTCGACTTTAACTTTTTTACGCTCGCCTAATTCTTCTTCCAAAGAACTGATTCTTTCCAACAAAGGCGTCTTGGCCTGGTTCACTTTGGCATTGATTGTTTTCTTTAAAGATTCGATTTCTTCATCCAAGGCTTGGATCTTCTGGTTAAGCGAGTCTTTGCCTTTAACGGCTTGATTCTTTTCATCCGTCAATTGCTCGATGGTCCGCTCGTTATAACGGATAAACTGTCCCTTCACGCGCACGTCATCCTGCAGGGAACGCAATTTTTCCTCGAGGGAGGCTTGGCTCCTGCGCACTGGTTCCGTCATGGATGTATCCGCAGATTTTAATCGATCGCGCAGCGACTTAATCTCTTCTTCCAACGGGGCCCGGGCTTCCTCAATTTGTTTTTTAAGAGAATTTTGTAAATTCTTGAGCTTTTCTTCCTGGTCGGAAATTCGCTGCTGCAGGGTTTCTTTGTCTTTTTTCAGGGCGGCGAGTTCGAAATCGGATGGCGCGTCTTGCCGGCTCAGCTTGACGATCTGGGCATCTTTTTCGCGCAGGGCACCGGTCAGTTGAACGATCTGGTTCTGTTTATTTTGAACTTCTTTTTTAAGATTGGCGATAATGTCTTGATTGATGAGGAGCTGTTCGCCGAGATTCTTCTGCTTCTGAATCAAGGCCTCATACTCATTGAGCAGGCTGTCGACCTTCTGACTCATGTCCGCCAGGTCGGGATTATATTTTTTCTTATCCGGACCCTGGGCATAAACCGTCGTCGATAAAAATAAGGATAAGGCCATCCCTATCCTTACCGCGCGATGCGTCGCATTTCGTGGCAAAAAATTGTTTCTCATTCCGCTTTTAGCAAAAAGCTGCTTTTAAATGAAGAATAATAGTAATTGTATTTTTATTATATATCGGGAAGAAAGATAGAAAAGGATTTTATCGGAAAAATGATGGGGACGGTCGTGCGGGATTCGCCGCTTGTGACCCGCCAGGAGGCGAGCGACAAGCGGCGGACGATCGATTACTGCTGTTGGAATATTTCTTTAAAGAATTCCTGCATCGCTGTCCACGAACGCTGCTCCGCCTTTTCGTTATAAGCCGCTCCCTTGGCATTATCATCGCTGGCATCTTTGCGGGTAAAACTGTGCACCGCACCGCTGTAATAAATCATCTGCCAATCCGTGTTGGCCTGGCGCATTTCTTCCTGAAAGGCCGCCACTTCATCCGCCGGGACATAAGGATCGTCGGCCCCGTGCAAAACCAAAATTTTTGCCTTGGCATTTTTTGCATCGGCGGTATTGGGCGTAGATAATCCTCCGTGAAAGCTCACGACGCCGGTGACGTCCGCACCGCTTCTGGTCAATTCCAAAACCGTTGTGCCGCCGAAGCAATAGCCTATCGCGCCGGTGCGGGCCGGATCCACCTGCGGATGTGCCTTCAATACTTTAAGTCCGGCCTGGACCCGCTGCCGCAGCAAAGCACGGTCACTTTTATAAAGTGTCGCCTGCTTGGCGGCCTCATCCGCATTCTTGGGTCTCACCCCTTTGCCATAAATATCCACCGCCAACGCGACATACCCGAGCTCCGCCAACTGTTCCGCGCGGCGGTTGCCATACTCGCCGAATCCCATCCAGTCATGCACCACAATGATCCCAGGCCGTTTTTCCTGGATGGCATCATCATAAACCAAATATCCTTCCAGCGTCGTATCTTCCTGCTGATATTCGACCGCTTCCTTCTTTAATTCCGCCTGCCCGACCTTTGCCCCGGCAAGCAAGATGACTACCGCAAAAAAATATTTTAGAAATGCGGTCGCCGGCTGAAGGTTTTTTGTTCCTGAACGTAACATGGTCAATCCTCCTTATAAGACAAATATTGTTTTAAAACATCGATGAACTTGCTCAACTCAAACCGCCCCATATAATCTGTCCCGCCGGCCTGCAAAAAAAGTTCCCCGAGATTTTGAACTTCCAGCATTTTCCGGCGGACCTCGGGGTTATCCGAATCCCCTTCCACGCAATAGCTGTACCCGATGATCGGTCTTTTAATGAATTTAGGCTGCTGTCGCAGCAGTTGCACTATCCCGGCGATCTGCTCTTTTTCCAGCTGGACATCCATGAAGATCATATCCGGTAAGAATTTCAGGACTCGAGGGACAATATCCTTGTTCTGATAAACCACCGCGGCTTCGCATCCAGATTTTTTCAACTGCACAACCATTTCATTAAGAATTTTCTGCTGTGTGCCGACCAGAAGCACGGTGCGCATCCCCGACTGCTTATTTTCTTTTTGAATATCCTGCCGGGCGCCCTGAATACTCAGAATCTGATCGATCTCCACCGTCAGATTCACCGGCGAGAACGGTTTGGTCATGAAGCCATCCGCGCCGGCGACCTTAAAAGTATCCTCCATGGGTCCCCGGGCGGTCATCACCAAAACCGGGATATCCGCCGTCGCTGGATTTTTCTTTAATTCCTTATAAAAAGAAAATCCGTCCATGACAGGCATCAAGACATCCGTTAAAATCAGATCCGGTTTTTGCGCTTTCAGGATGTGCAGGGCTGCTTGGCCGTTCTGCGCCGTCAAAACACGGAACCCCCGCCGTTCCAAAATGTTTCTGGTCCCCTCGATAATGATAAGATCATCGTCAACGACCAAGATAACCCGCGCCTGATTCTCCATACGATTTAAACCTTGGCCTCCTTGGCATGAGAACGGATCTTTTCCGCCACCTTGGCTAATTCTTCCGGCGGAGTCGGTTGGGCTTTGGCAAAATTCAAATCATGCACATCAAAAATCGGCACCAGATGAATGTGCACATGCGGGACCTCCAAACCAGCCACCATGATCCCCACTTTTTTGCAGGGGACTTCTTTTTGGATCATTTTGGCAACTTGTTTGGCAAACACCATCAATCCCGACAACAGTTCATCCTCAACGTCAAAAATATAATCGATCTCCTTTTTTGTGATCACCAGCGTGTGCCCGGGATTAATCGGACGGATATCGAGGAAGGCTAAATATTTTTCATTTTCAAGAATCTTATGACAAGGGATCTCCCCTTTAACGATGCGGGTAAACAAGCTCGCCATCACCCACCCCTTTCTTTTTCTCGAGAGGATTAATCAAAATGCACATAGGCCTTATCCAATGTCTGTCGAAATCTTGTATACCACCAATGATATCCTAAACCGCTGGGATGCAGATAATCCGGCCCATAAAAATCAGGGACATCATCTTTTCTAAAAAAAGGGTCGTTGTCCCGCTCCGTGAATAAGTCGATGTAAACAGCGCCGGTCTCTTTGGCCGTACGCATGTACAAATCCCGCACGGCACGGGTGCGCTGCGTTAGGATCCAGTCGAACGGCCAAATAAACACCGGTGCCAAACCGACATTGCCCGAATGCAAGATGACGACACGTTCTCCGATTCTTTGGGCACGCTCGATCACAATGGTCAAATTTTTTTCCATCTCGGCTAAGTCCGAAAAACGTAAAATATCATTGCCGCCGATTTGAATAATAACCGCCCGATAAGGCATTATCAAAACAGGCTGGAACCGGTCAACCAGATCCACCAAGCGAAGCCCGTTTTCGCCCCAATTATTAATATAGATATGGGGCCAATATTTTCCGGTCCAGCCGGCGACGCTTTGTTGATTGCTGGCAGCCCCGGTGCCGACCGCCGTGCTGTCACCGATAAAAAGGATCCGGATTCTGGCCGCAAGAGTATTTTGGGTGAATGGCTGCAGAGTGTACGCGGTCCTGCCGGAAAACCAAACAATGCGCACCGCCTGGATCACCAGCGGCAGAACCACGGCGATGGCTAAAATTCCCAACAAACGAAAAAATAATATTCTCCAACCCGACCGCGTATTCATGGATTTTCATTTTTGAGAAGAGAAAATCAATTCTTCTTTCTTAATTTTAGGAAAGGCCTTAACCGCGCATTCCCGGATCAAAGCCTGGGTTCGGCTCAGGCAGGATTCTTGATACAATAACTTCACCGGCCGCCGGGTACGAGTGTACCGTGAGGCCTTGCCGGCATTATGCATTTTTAAACGCCGCTCAAGATTATTCGTCACACCCGTGTACAGGGAACCATCTTCACAACGTAACATATAAAGAAACCACGGCTCCCCCGATTTTTTGCGGCGCCGTTTCTTTTCTTTGCGCGCCATCCCTTTTAACATTCTCTTATATTTTGCTTCCACTACCCCCGCTCCAGCTGGGTTTTAATAACCATCATGACATCCAGATTGCTCTGGGCGATCATGACCAGCCGGCTGACCTTGCTGTGTTTATCCACGCTGCCGTAAATCAATTTCAGGTCGATCCCGGCGTCGGCCAGTTTGTCCGTGACCGCCTGCAGAGACCCGGGTTTATTTTCCAGCGAGAGCAGGACCACTTCCTCTTCGCGTACCGGACATCCCTGGTCCTCTAAAATTTTACGGGCGGCGTTGTTGTCTTCCGTGACGAACATGATGGCCACGGTCTTGCCGACGGCGTAAGCGCACAGTGCCACCATGTTGATCCCCGAAGAGGAGATCGCACTCGTGACTTCCGCCAAAGTCCCAACGTTATTATCCAAGCTCACCATCAACTGACGACCCAACTCGGCATGCACCATAAAACAAAACCTTTCGTAAATAAATTATACTGAATAAAATTATTTTTCCACGCGGACCCAAGGCTGCGCCAGGGCAGCAACTCTGGACTTGCACTGATCGCCGACGATCGCAAAACGCAGCTCGCTCCTTGACAGCTGATACAAATAAACCGCGCCTTCATGACAATCGCCCCCCATGGCGCCGCCGACATCCTGCAGGGTCACTTGACTGTCGTGCAATTTGAATTCCCCCCAGATGTCTTTCGTACCGTTCCCATCGGTATCCACTTCATACGTCATGTCCCTGTTGAACTTCACCACCAGCGGACCTTGAGCGCTGTCTTTGAATTTCCATGTCCCGGTAAAGGGCACATACCGCCCCGCATACCAGTCCACGACCGAGCAACCGCTCGCTGCCCAAATGACGACTGCCGCCATGAAAGAAATAAAAATAAATTTTTTGTTATTCACGGTGAAGCTCCTTTCGTTTAGCCTTGCGGGCTGAATGACCAACATATTGAAATCGCGCAACTTTTTTCCCGGCAACAACAATTTTCTCGGCGAACATCTTTTGCGGCCGTACCCAAAGAGAGCGCCTCCCGAATTTCGAATGATACAGCGCCCGATAGACAACCATCTCCTCGAGCGTCTCGCTGTACCGGGCCGTTCCCAAGACTTCGTAATAATTTCCTTTATAATGCCGATAACGGCCGCGCCGAATTTTTATTTTACTTAAGCGCTTCAAATTCCTTGACAACTTTCCAGGCAGGCAAGAGATCCCCCACCCCATTTTGCATATTTTCCCGTAAAATGATTTTCTGCTTCGCTTGCGGGATCACAAAAAATCCAAAAGCCAGCATCATATCCACGCGGCCTTTGGGCTTATAAATTTCGTAATCATAATCAAAATACACCGCACCCTCTTCCAGACGCGCGTCCACGGCCTTGACGCCGGAACTGTTAATTTTTTTCCCGGGGAAGATCGCGATGACCATATGGGCCGTGAAGTCCACCTGCGGAACAACAACGCCTTGGCCGAGATGCCTCTCCCAGAGGGCCTTCCAGGTTCCCTGATCAAGGACACGGTGATATTCCACCGTTTGAATTTTGGTGACCGCCCCGCTCCATTGCTGAACGACCGAGAGCGCCTGGCCCGTTTTTTTCAAAGGTGCATGATCGGCATAAACTTCCCTATTGCCCCGGTCGTGTAAAAAAATCTCCCGTCCGTTTTGCACATTGTAATACCGCGTGTCCAGGCCGTTACGCACTTCGAGGACAATGACCGGAACCGCCGTATCTTTTTTCCCGGGAAAAGAGCGAAAACCAAGGATCTCCCACCCCGGGCCCAGCGTATAACAATATTTGGTCACACCGCTTTTATCGTCGAGAAAGAGCAAATATTTCGAAGCGGAATAATAAACCCTTAAGCCGTAGCCGTTGAGGCTTTCGCCGCCGGTCCAAAGCTGTATCCCCTCGCACTTCGCCCACTCGGCCGATACCGCGGAAGCCGTGAGCAGGCTGATACTCATGATTATAACGAAAAATAATTTAATTTTATTTAATTCTTTCATTATATTCCTCTAAAATTTTTTGTAAACGGCGCAACTGTCGGGCGCGCCGCGACGCGCCTTGGACCTCCCGCGGATGGATCGGCTTCCAAAGCCCCGGAACCAGGACCTGCGACTCGATAAAACGGTCGATAACGTTCTGGAATTCCCGTCGATCCAGACGGTTGCGTGCTTTCAGCGCCTCATCCACGATCCACAAAAGGCCGTTCCCCGTCATGCGATGATCATAATTGATGACGGCCGCGCGGGAAAGAATGTGCTTGAGGTCTTTCATCCGGCTGCCGCCCGCCGCAGCCACAAGTGCGCGATAGTATTTTTGAAAAAGAGAGGCCTTGCGTTTGCGGTGTTCCGTGAGCGCCAAGTCATCACGGTTGACATAATACGCCGCCATGATTTTACAAAAATTTTCCGGCGGCATGAGCGGCCAGGGGGATCCCGGCGTACTGTGCCGGAAAATATAAACCGGCAATTCCCGTAAAATATCACGCACCAAAAAAACCGGCGGATGGTCGATCCCGTCCGGAACTTTCTGTTCGCCGCGCCCGACCTTCACCTCTTCAAAATAATTCAGGACCCGCTGAAAGGCCTTCACTTTCCCGGGATGATAACGGAGCAGCCGTTCTATCTGTTTGGGATCAAATCCCACGCGCCAAAGCATGCGTCTTTGCCGCTCGCGCTCAAAACATTGATCAAAAAGACGCAAATATTTACTTTGCGCAAAGCGCACCAGCGGCTTTTTCCTCTTGGTGATAATAAAATCCGCCATCTGGACAAAGGCTTGCACCAGATTTTTGGCCTCGCGCCGCTGCTCGCTCAAGCACGTCGAGAAACGAAAGACATCATCGAAACGGTACTTGCTGTGCTTGGCGACAAACTGCCGGATCGAACCATAATCCAACAGCGCACCGCTGGCCAGCATATTATCCCCGTCCCAGGCCAGCCAGTTGAAAATATACTCTTCTTCCAAAACCGCCGATAAACGCGCGTAGGTTTGGGCAAAATATTCCAGCGATTGAGCATACCGTCTTTTCTCGGAGGGGGACAAGGATAAAGATTTGTTGTCTGCCTGCCGTTTCAAAAAATAATCAAAAGAATTTTTGAGCTCCCGCCAACGCCCCATTTTAAGATAGCGGAATAAGTGCGCCGGCCGGATCAGATTCGGCGCGGTGCGCACGCCGATCGCGGTTCTCCCCGCATAGTCGATCACCGCGAGGCAGCGTTCCGTAGGAATTCCTTCACGGTAAAAAATTTCCGACATGATCGCATTCGACAGCATTTCACTCGCCTCGGCCAGACCGGACGCATAGCCAAAACGCTCATCCCCGGTCTTGATCGGTCTTCCAGCTTCATGAAAGCCCGGACTTAGACACGTGGCCCCGGTCCCGCAGCTTGAGACATCAAACGTCCTGCGCTTTGTTTTTATATGACCGTTCCAGATGCTGCGCCCGTCGCCGGACGTCTTGCCCTGTTTACTTTTGTGCTGCAGCTGCAGATAGCGGGTCGCCATATAGGACTGCGGCCGCAGGACATCCCGCGGGAATCGAATGCTGTGCTCCCGGTCATATTCATTGATAATTTGCAAAGAAAAGGTGCGCAGGATCATTTTTTCCAACTGCGGATTCATTTTGGAGAGATGCTGCCCGGGGATCAATCCCAATTCGCGCGCCAGAGAAAAATTAAAAAATAAAACCCGCCCGCCGGGACGATAACGGACAGGATAATCCACGAATCCGTGCTGGCTCACCGTACGCCAGGGATGCTGCCCATTGATCTTTAGAAAATTACGATAGGAAGGGATCGTCATCCGGTTACTAAAGGATATTTTTGATCTCAGTCATCAAATCTTGAGGATTAATGGGCTTAGGGATAGCGCGATATTCACGTCCACTCACTTTGACGGTGGCATTGCCGGTCGCGTCTTTGCTGACAATACCCGAGAGAAAAATCACCGGGATGCGCCGCGTGAGCGGATCGCGATCCAATACCATGATAGCCTCCGCACCGTCCATGTCCGGCAGCATAATATCCATCAAGATCAAATTCGGCAGATACAATCTGGCCTGATTGATCGCTTCATCAGCCCGGGCGGCTTTAAGAACTTGGTAACGCTCGCTGACTAATTTTTTTTCTAATAAGTTCAGGATCTCTTCGTCATCATCAACAACAAGAATTTTATTGGCCATAGTCCTCCTTAAAATCACACTGCCTGCAGCATTACGAAATGATAGGGCTGACAATGCCTTTCAAAAGAACGCCTACCATAAAGGCTAAGAGCGCCGCGCAGCCGCCGACCACCAAAGTCTCGGCCCCGGCGGCATACCACCGCTCGCCGACGAACCGGCTTTTGAGAGCGCCCACCAGAAAGAAAGCTAATCCCGTAATGATCGTGCTGTAAAGAAAAGGATCAAAAGGTGCGGAAGGAACAAACCATTGCCAGAGAAAAGACAATAACGGCAACGATCCGACAATCAAGAACGCGGCGAACGTACACAACGCCGCGCGCAAAGGCGACGGTCCTACCGTAGCCAGCCCGAGCTCTTCGGTCAGCATCGTATTGACCCACTGTTCTTTGTCCGAGGTAATGATCTGCACGGCGCGCTCCAGGGACTTTCCCTTAAAGCCCTTGGCGGCAAAGATCTGCCGGATCTCTTCACGTTCTCCATCGGGGAACTGCTGGATATGCAGGGCTTCCTCTCGGCGGGCCTTTTCGCGCAGCTGCTCCTCGGCGCGTGTTCCCAAAAAATTACTCGCCGCCATGTTGAACCCGTCCCCCAACAAATTGGCCACCCCGAGAACAATGACGATCTTTCCGGAAAGATTTGCCCCGGCAACAGCCGAGACAACGGCAAACGTCGTCACCGCGCCGTCGATCGCCCCGTATACAAAATCTTTCAAATAACTGCGCTGAAAACCATTCTGCAATCGTTCCCGGATCGCAGACGGGGTATGCGCCGATTCTAATTCAGCAAAAGATTCTTTCCCTATCGGCTCTTTCGCTGGCATTAGGAACCTTTTCCACTTTTAAATAAACTGCCGATCTTTTCGAGAACATTTTTGGTTTTGCGTATCCGCAAAGCACAGGGCGCATCCTTAAAGATACTGCCTTGAATTTCGCTACGATAATATTCGAGGCATTTTTTGCAGAGACCATCCTTTTCCACCCAATCCGGATGGTCGTGTTTGACAAGATCAATGACATGCTTTTCGGTGTGATCAAGGTAGCCGATCATATCGGCGCCGACCCGCGCGCGGCAAACATTGCATTGGTATTCCATGCGATCTCCTTTTGAGGCAATACCGGAGAAAATCTGGGTACAAAAATATTATATAGCGATTTTACAAAGGCTTCAAGCAAGGAGTCAGAAAAGAAAAAAGCTCCGACAGCCGGGGCGTATTATATTTTATGAATTGTATTTTTGGTCTTTTGATAAATTGTCCGGCAGTCCGCACACCGGGCGCTGGCTTTGCGGAATTTTAACGGTGTGCCGCACTCGCACGCCCAGCCTTTGATCCTGGCAGGATTGCCGTACGCCAAGGCATACGCCGGCAGACTTTTCGTGACGACCGCTCCGGCGCCCACAAAGGCATAGCGCCCGATCTCAATACCGCAGAGAACCGTGGCATTCGCGCCGATCGTGGCGCCGCGGCGGACCAGGGTCTTTTTATAAAATTTTGCGGAATTGCGGGGCACGCCGGAACGCGGATTAATAATATTGGTAAAAACGCACGCCGGTCCGCAAAAGACATCGTCTTCCAAGATAACCGCGTCATAGATCGAAACATTGTTCTGGATCTTGACACCGTTACCGACCACAGCCGTCGGATGGACCACCACATTTTGGCCGATATTGCAATTGTTCCCGATCCGCGCCCCTTTGAGAATATGCGAAAAACACCAGATCTTTGTTCCCCGGCCGATGCACACACCCGGGTCAATGCAAGCTGTCTTATGCGCAAAGAAATTTTTTTTCATAAGTGTCCTTATTCTTTTACTAAAAAATTACTAACCGCGCGGCCGGGTCCGCTGTTCCTGCCGGTGCAGAATCACGCAAGCGCTGCGAACTTAAAAGGGTCAATTGGGCCGCCCGGATATATCCTTCCTTTAAATGACTGAACATCATTTCTTCCAGGCTTGCATACGGCCCGTGGTCCGCATTGATGAGCCGCGTGAGGTTGCCGCTATGAGCAAAAACCTTTGTATTGTGCATCACGATCACGGCGGCCTGCGGCGGTGTCCCTAAAGCTTTTTGAAAAGAGGCGATCGCCTTCGCATACTTTTTTTGGGCAAAATAAATCACGCCCAAATTATAATCAAACCAAAAAGAATGCGGCTGCAAGGTAACGGCCTTTTGATACAAGTTGATCGCCTCGGCCTCTTTCCCCATGTGATAATAACAAAACGCCAGCATGCCGTAAGCCGCGGCGGCGTTGGGAACATATTCTATCAGCGTCTCATAATAGTGGGCGTATTCACGGATCTTATGAACATTCAAAGATTCTTCGCCGTTGGAAAAATACACCAAATAGTCGATGGGCTGGGCCAGATAATTTAAAATTTTTGCCTGGAGCCGTTTCGGATCGACTAAGACGACCAATATAAGGAAGGCCGCGAGATACAGCACGACGCTGCGCAAGGCCGCGGATTTGATCATTGTGATATATTTTACCGGAATCATGTTATGTGCCTTTGTGTCCTTTCCGTAAAGGATACAACCACAGACCCAGAAGGTACAGAAAAAATGCGCCGTAAAAAACCAGCATAAAGATATTAAAACCGTACAGCCAGGCCGATCCATACCGCAAATAAATCTGGTTAGGCCCGGCCGGCAGCCACAGCCCCTTAAAGGCGTAATTGGCCTTGATGATTTTTGCCGCCCGGCCGTTGACCGACGCGCGCCAGTTGCGATCGTACCCATCATTATAAACAAAAAATTTAGCGGAATCGAAATTGGTTTTCAATTTTATAAAATTGAGATCGAAGGCCTCGACCGAAAATTGATCGGAAGGCGCCGTGATCACCTGCCACTGGTCGCCGCCGGGAGAATTTTGGGGAACCGGCACCGGCTCAGCCGCCGGATCGCTGACAAAAGCCACATTGGCACGCCGGGCAAAAGCCGTTTCCATTTTTTTGAAATCCCAATTTTTTTCATCCATATGTTCCGTCCGGTCAAAAACAACAAATTTATGACGCACATAATTTTCTAAAATATCCGGCTGAATATTTTCGTGCAGCCAATAAGATCGGTAAAGCCCGGTATATTTCCAGCTCTCAAAACCCGAGGCGTCCTGCAGGGCCTGCGGGCTGCGGCCTTTATAATAACTGAAATAATTGATCTCTTCACGCCGCACTGGCCGGACAAAAGAAAACTTAGGATAGAACCGGTCGCGCGGGAACCACTCCACAACCCCCGGCGCATTATTTTTGTAATGATAAAAAACTTCCGCCGGCTGCAGGAGGATGACGATCAGCAGGCCGATGATAAAGAACGGCTGTTCCCGGTGTGATCTCTGAAAAAAATACAGCACAAATAACACCGCGCTTAAAAAAATCGTCACGTACGAGGTGATGATGATACTGCCCTGCCGGAACAAGAAAGCGGCAAAGAGCAAATGCGCCAGGACAACAAAGACGGCCATGGCCAGGCGGTTCTTTTGCGTTTTAAGCGGCGTCTCGAGGAACAAGCGCAGTTGTTCCAAACAAAACAAGATCAAAAGGGGCAGGATCGCCAAATACGATAAATAAAAAATATTCCGAAACAAGCGAAAAATAGAAAACGAATCATACAAAAATCGATGGACCGGCGTTAAATCCGTCAATACGATCAAGCAGAGGAAAAAACCGGTCACAAAAAAAAGCCAAAGCTTGCGGTTCAGCGAGTTGATGATGGAAAGGCAAAGAACGATATAGATAAAAACCGAAACATAAAAAAGCAGCGCTTCCGAATACGCCAGGTTGGAAAACAGGCCTTTGATCGTGACCGGGCCGACAAGGCTGCCCATGTTGATCGTGCCGATGTCCATGCTGGCGGCGTTCGCCGAAGCCGCGCCGGCATGCCGCCAGGAAAGAATATACTCTCCCCCTTCGGAGTTCAGATACCAGATCACCCCCGGGATCATCGCGATACCGAGCGCCACGACACCGAAGCAAAGAAGCATTTTGTGTTGTATAAAGAATTTTTTCCACTGCTCGCAAATTTTGCTTATTTCTTTCCAGAAAAATAATCCGAAACAAACGGCAAAACACAGCAGGATCGTTAAAAAATAAAACGGCATATACGTGATCAGCACCAGCATGGAAGAAAAAATAAGGCCTAAGAAAAATTTCTTCTCCGGCGTTTGCGCAAAAGCCGTTAAAAAATAAAAGAACCATACCACCGGGACAAACAGGAGGATAATGCAGAAATTATTAAAGATCGGGATCGTCAACGAAGAGAACAAGAGCAGCGCAAAGGCCAGCGTGGCCCAGACCGTTTCGCCCAAAACCCGCCGGGCCAAGAGATAAAATCCGGCTAATCCCAGAAAATAATACGCCGTGGAATAATAAAGGTAGGCCAAAGGCGGCGAAAATCCTAACCATATAAAAATGGCATACAGCCAGAGAAATGGATTGAATTCGCCGATGAACCGCACGTCAATGTTGTCCGGCCGCCCCCAGAAAAGATACGGATCCCAGAGGGGAAAAACGCCGCGCAGCAGATTGTCCATCTGATATTTGACGATATGATAGTAATCGATCCCGTGCCGGGTCATGGCTGGCTTGCCCAGGAAATAATTCCAGAAAATACAGAACCACAGGACCACCGGAAACCAGAGGAGTATTTTTTTCATAAGGCAGACCGCTGCAAAGATTGCCAGCTCAAATTCTGTGATCTTAAAAGAAAATGAATAAAGACAGGCGCCAGGCCCATCGTCATAACAAAATGCACCGCGCGCACCAAGGCCGCAGCCACAACTCCCTGGCTGAAATCAAATCCGCCGAGCAAAAAAAGATACCCCGTCAAACCCTCTTGGATTCCCAGATTATTCGGGGTCAGATAAAAATCAAACATCGAAGAATACACCGCCATGGCTGCCGCCAGCAGCAATGTGATCGGCAAACCCAGTGCAGCAAAAGCATAATAAAAGATCACCCCGCGCAGAACGAATTGCGGCACGTACGAAAAACAGATCCACGCCAATCTCGCCGGCTGGGCGCGCAGCATTTGAAAGCCCTGATACGCCGAACGGACGATTGCACCGAGCTTGCCTTGCCGCTGAAAGGCCGGCATTTTCCAGGACAAAACCAGCGCGACGCCCGCGACTAAAAAAATACTATACGCCAATATGCCAACCGGTACAGCCGCGTACTGCGCTTTTAAAAAAAAATACAAACCACATCCTAATAATCCCGTGGCCCCGAAGCCCAAAAAATTATTCATGACAAAGACCGAAGTGAATTTGGAATACTCCAGGCCCTTGGCGGACTTAAGATAAACCGCCTTCATGACCGACCCCGGGCTCGTCGGGCCGAGATAGTTCCCGAAATTAGTGATGAGCGAAAGGGCGATGGTCTCCTGGGGCATGAGCCGCACGCCCAAGAGCTGTACCAAAAATTTAAACGTATATCCCGTTACGACAAAAAATAAGAATTGCAATGTTCCTAAAATAAATATATCGGCAGCACCTATATTTTTAAAAATAACCAACTCGCCGCGGTGCTGATAAAAATATACTCCCGCAACGACAATAACCAGACAACTGATGATCACATGCTGTAATTTTTTCATTGTTCACGCAGACCGCTGGCGGCAAACCCACTTAGGCCGATAAAACACTTTCTAATTCTTTTTTGGTTGGAAAATTGATGAGAACCGCCCGCCGCCGGCCGTGAAAAACAAAAAAACTTCCCGCTGCCACCGCCGAAGCTCCTCCGGCGTGCACCGCCTCCCGGAAATCTTCCAATTTTCCGGCGCCGCCGCAGGCAATGACCGGGATACTGACCGCTTCCGACACCTGCCGGATCAATTCGACGTCATAACCGCGCATGGTCCCATCCCGATCGATGGAATTAAGAAAAATCTCGCCGGCCCCCTTTTCTTCCACCGTCTTCGCCCAGGCCACAGGATGCAGTCCCGAAGCTTTCCTGACCCCTTGCGAAAAAGCTTCATACCGGCCGTCGGCATGTCTTTGCACATCAATAGAAACCACGATCGCCTGGCTCCCCGCGCGCTCGGCGGCCTCTTGAATGAAATCGGGGTTTTCCATAGCAAGGGAATTGATGACGACTTTCTCAACACCGATGGACAACAGGCGCGCAATATCTTCGTGGCTGCGGATCCCGCCGCCGGCCGTTAAAGGCATCCGGCATTCATCCGAAATTTTGGCAATGAGCTCAAAGGACGGCTTGCGTTTTTCAAAAGTTGCGGTGATGTCCACCAGGACCAGCTCATCCACCTCTTTGGTGTTAAAGATCCTGACGGCATTGATCGGATCGCCGATATAGCTGGGATCTTTGAACTGCACGGTTTTAACGAGCCGTTCCCGGTCTAGCAAGAGACATGGCAGGACACGCGTTTTTAGCATACAAATTTCAAAAAATTATTTTTTTATTAAAAGGATATTCCACAGCGTCGATGTTTTTAACTGCACGACTTCGCCGCAAGCGCCGGCCGCGCGATAGATCCCGCTTCTTGTCCAATGGTTTATATGCCCGGGAGTGCTGCCCCAGCGGGACAAATAATGCAAACGCAGCACGTTCGCCGAACGGAACCACGGTTCATTAGGCACCGAGATCAAAATAAATTTCCTTGCGAATTTTTTAAGAACTTCCAGGGCTGCCGTATAATTTTCCAGATGCTCCAGGACTTCGTTGCAAACCACCAGATCAAAAGCATTCTCGGAAAAAGGCAAACGGAACATATCAGCGGTTTGATAAACGATGTTCTTAGCTTTATTCTTGGCCTCGGCGTACCGGATGCGCTCCGGCATAAGGTCAATGCCGGTGATCGCGGTCTGCGGCAGTTGCTTAGCGATCTGCACGGTCGTAAACCCTTCCCCGCATCCTATATCCAAAATATTCTGCGGACGGCACGAGGCCGCCAGCTGCGCCACATCCTCATTGAATTTCTCCACCACACCGCGGATCAGCGGATTTTGACTCAAATGTTTTTTGATATTGCCGTCGACAATATCCTCCAACGGCGCGGTTTTGAGAATTTCGGAAGGCATCGCTCTATCCTAAATATTTTAAATATAAATGTTTGGGGAAGATATTAAACCGGGCGGCCAGTGCGATCAAGCCGCGGCAATTTTTAATCAACGGATAATAGGTCGGATAATCATGAAAGGTGCGCCGCGGCGCGGCCATGATCTGCCGGAACTCTTCCGGCGAGAGGCCCAATTTACTCACCGTATATTGTACAAGTTCTTCATCGTAAGGGTAGGCTTCAGCCAACACCCGGTCCAAAACCTCTCGGCGCGTTATTTGCCCGGAGCGGATCAGGGCGGAATAGGTCAATTTTCTTTTATCGACACCGAATTTCTTGGGCAAATAATACGAATGGAAAAAATGCGTATAGTAGGATTCGTGATGATGGCCGCCGTAATATTGCCAATCGAGCTCTTTTTCCAAAAGTCCACGCACCTCCTCGGGGCGATATGGCACATAGGCCAATAACGGAAAGACCTTGATCCCCTTGACCCAGCGATAGTACAGATAATCGCGCAGAGTAAAATTGGGGTAAGTTTTTAAGACACGGTGTCCGAATTTTTTATGCACGCTTTCGATATAACGGCCGTCCATGTAACTCCAGCCTAACGGCGAGAACCCTTCTGTCTGGAACGAATGGGCAAAAACAATATAGCGGACACCTTCCGCGGCCGCCACGCGGTGCAGCAGTCCATGGATCGCGACATCCGTCGGAATTTCAGCGTCCGAGACCGAGGCCTTGAGAAACGCAATTTGCAGATCCTTAAACTCTTCCCAATCCAGAACATGGGTGTGCAGGTCGATCCCCAACCGGGTCACGGCTTTTTTAATATTGGTGACGGCAATTTCGGAATTCCAGCCGTTATCCAAGTGCACGGCTAACGGCCGCAGCCCCAATTTGACCGCCGTATAAAGTCCGTACGTGCTGTCCCGGCCGCCGCTCACGCCCACGATCACATCATAAGCTTTGCCTTGACCCGCGCGCTTGATCTGCTGAACAATTTTTTCCAACTTTAATTGGGTGTGTTCGTCCAAGGGAAATTCTTGTTCCAGTTGATCATGGATCTTGCAATACTGGCAGATGCCGGCCGCATCAAAGCGGATACCCGGAACGCTCGTGTCCAAGACGCAGCGGGTGCAGATGCGGGAAGAATGATTTTGCGTCAGCGGGGCGACTGTTTCCATCACTTGCTCGCTTCCATATCAAACCACATGCCGAATAATAAAAATTGCAATCCCGTGATGATGGAAAGCGCGCACAAAATAGAACGCGGACCGGAAACGCCGATGTCGGTAATTTCCTGGTAGATGAGATAAAATCCGAAGAGCATGCCCAACGGCAACAAAACCATTCCGCAAAAAAAGAAAAACACGAGCGGATGAAAATCCAGATAGAGATATTTAAAGAACATCCGCCAAAAAAATCCGCGGATGAGCATGGGCGACACGCGCAGCGCATAGCCCAATCCTTTGATCTGCGATTGCCGTTCTCCTTTGAGATAAATCGCCGTGCGCGGAATATCTTTGACCCGAAAGCCGTAGGCGTTAAGCCGGATCAAAAAATCCATCGGGTAACCGTATTTTTTCCAAGCGATGCTCCAATCCACCAGATCGATCGCTTTTTTCGTGATCGCCGTATAACCGTCGACGACATCCATGACCTTGTAATAACCGGAGGCGATCTTGGTGAGCGCCGTAATAATGATATTGCCTAAAATCCGTATGCGCGGCATTCTCTCACGGGTCGAGGCCCACAATAAGAACCGGTTGCCTTTCGTATAATCCGCCTGGCCGTCGATCAAAGGATCAAGAAAGTTCCCCACCTCCTCAAGTGGCATCTGATAATCGCCGCCGATCACAACGGTAATATCATTGCCTTCCGCGGAAGATTGCAAATAACCGGTGATGATCGCCTGGCCCGGGCCTTGATTACGTGTGTGCTGCAAAAGTCCGATGCG
>MHGP01000043.1 GCA_001805615.1 Omnitrophica WOR_2 bacterium RIFCSPHIGHO2_02_FULL_48_11 | reverse complement strand
CTGGCTCAACGCTCCGTTCCATCAGCGTTCGCCTAAACCAGTTAATAACCACCAGCTTGAACTATTCGCGTTTGGCTAATTTGGACGGCAATGAGGGATCATAGTACCTTGAGAGAGGAGTTGGGAGCTAAATGTTCCATTTCCTGCCCCCAATAACATAGCAATACCTCTGCTCTGCGGGCCCGAATTCGTCGCTATAAGGTCCTCAATCGGAATTCTCTGACCAACTGCCGCACCTGCGATAAATTTAAAGAAACTCGCACCTCCCAAACCGTCCGTAATCAAGGCATTTCCTTGATTATCAAGGTGCAGTCGCTGGAGGCCAGCCAAATCCCAACCAGCACCAAATGGTGATCGAATTTTGTTATTAACAAGCACATTATCGCTGACGACTGTACTAAATGCACTTACACTATAGTGATTAGTCAAATTCAGTGTATACGGATATTGACCTGTCAATAAATTACTCGCGTCGAAAGTCCTTGCCTGCCTGGTCATTTGAGTACTCCCTTGATAAAAAACTGGACTCCCTTGCGGCATACCACCGACAGAGAGCGACACCGAGGTAGCCAAGGGAACCGGAGCACCTGCCGTCAAATTTGCTTGGCTCGTAATCACTGGATGCGGATAAGCAGTTGAAGAATTATAAATCAACTGCGGACCTTGCATATTGCCTAGCGCAGGATGGGCTGCTACAACATGCTCAACTATCAAATTTCCATCTAAAGGATTTACCTTCGATCCTATCGGCAACGGACAAATTTTGGAAGGATCAATAAGGCCTTGCGGATTGTTTCCGGTATTTGTTGAAGCAATCGGTGGACTAGGCGGCGTCCACTTACAAGAAAAATGACTTATGCCGGTACCCATGTTGGGAATGATATTCCCGCCTTGTACCGTCATTGGTCCGCCATTCACCATTGTCCCAAATTGACCACCGAGGGCAGAAAAAAGTGAAACTTGTGAACCATTGGTAAATTCATTTGAAACATTTGGGAATTGCATGGGTACTTTGACCGGGTTATTTGACGCATCCGAAAACAGAATTCCCCCTGGTTGCGCAATCACCATCATCCCGGCGATAGAATTATTCGGCAAAGGCTGCGGCGGACGATTCGATGGAACACGGGTAATCGAGAGTATGTCCCCTAATCTTAATGTCGACCATGGATTCCTCATAAACGTTCCCTGCGGAATCGTGATACTTACACCAGGCGCTGTCGGTGAAATCACAGTAATTGTTTGTAAAACTTGTCCTGTCGTGGGATTAAAATTAGAAGCTGTCAGCGGTGTGCCATTGGCTGTATCAAGCGGCACAAGCCAGATTGGCGCGGGGAACGTGTTTTCATCAGCCTTAATATTTGCCGGTATAGGAAAAATCGGCCAGCTTCCTGGAGCAGTTGTAGTTCGTGCATCAAGAAATACTATCTGCGGCCCTAAGGGAGGAAAATTAAAAGTGAATATCCCTGCAGCATTAGTAGTCACAGCCTGATTTGTGCCGGCGATTGTTAAGGTCACATTCGACAGCGGAGCATTCGTGTTTGCATTAAGCACCTGGCCGGAAAGTGAAATAATATATGGCTTGGGAGCAATCCCCGGGTATCGTATTGCCAATACATCCCTAATCGGAACAAATATGCCCGGTGTTGTCAAAATACAAATAATCAGTATCTTAGCTATACGTCTCATGTATTACCCTATTTCATTTAAAAGGTTTTTTCACTTAATTTTTAACAATGGGTGGGAGATTAAAGTTTTAAATAAAGTGAATGAAATTATTTTGCAATTTGTGCTTTGCGAAATTCGTGGTTCAAGCGAGCGATATTCTTAACGCTGATCTCTTTGGGACAGGCTGCTTCACATTCATACTCATTAGAACAATTGCCGAAACCTTGAGCATCCATGGTCTTGACCATATTTAAAACACGGGCCTCACTCTCGGGCTGTCCTTGGGGCAATAAGACCAAATGGCTGACCTTCGCACCCACAAACAACATCGCTGAAGCGTTAGGACACGCCGCTACACAGGCTCCGCACCCGATGCAAGCCGCGGCATCCATAGCTTTTTCCGCGTCATCTTTCTTGATTAAAACAGCGTGGGCATCAGGGGCCGAACCGGTCCTTACCGAAACATATCCGCCCGAAGCAATGATTTTATCAAAGGCGCTGCGGTCCACCACTAAATCTTTGACCACCGGGAATCCCTTCGAACGCCACGGCTCGATCACGATCGTCTGATTATTTTTAAAATGCCGCAGGTGCAGCTGACACAGGGTCGTGGCGCGCAGCGGTCCATGGGCCTGGCCGTTCACTACCGCGCCGCACATCCCGCAGATCCCCTCGCGGCAGTCGTGATCAAACGCAACCGGCTCCTTGCCCTCCCGGGTCAAATTTTCATTCACCACATCCAGCATTTCCAAAAAGGACATTGCCGTATCGATATCCGTCAACTTATAGACCTCAAAGCGGCCATGACTTTTCGCATTTTTCTGCCGCCAAACTTTTAAGGTAAGAGTGATTTTATTCATAGCTTAGATTCTTTATTTATAATTCCGCTGCGCTAATTTGACTTCTTCAAAGGCCAGCGGTTCTTTGTGCAGAAATGGCTCGCTCCCCACTCCCTTAAACTCCCACGCCGCCACGTAACAAAAATTTTCATCATCGCGCTTGGCCTCGCCTTCCGGCGTTTGGAATTCTCCCCGAAAATGCCCGCCGCAAGATTCCCGGCGGTGCAGCGCGTCCTTCACAATAAGTTCCGCAAATTCCAAATAATCCGCTACCCGGCCCGCCTTCTCCAAGCTCTGATTAAGATCATCGCCGGATCCGGGGACCTTCACATCCCGCCAAAATTCCTCACGGATCGCCGGGATTTCGTCCAACGCTTCCTTTAAATTCTTTTCGGTACGCAGCATGCCGCATTTGTCCCACAGCATTTTTCCCAAACGCTTATAAAAGTCATCCACGGTTTGTTTGCCGTTGACGGCTAATAACCGCTGAATTTTTTGGGTCTCTTTGATTTCTGCTTCTTTAAAGATCGGATATTGCGTCAAATTTTTGTCAACCGGTTTGCAGCCCGCCAAATAGTCTCCCAGCGTATAAGGCAAAATAAAATATCCATCCGCCAATCCCTGCATCAGCGCGCTGGCCCCGAGCCGGTTGGCCCCGTGATCCGAAAAATTGGCTTCCCCGATGACAAACAGTCCGGGCACATTGCTCATCAAATTATAATCCACCCACAACCCGCCCATCGTATAGTGCGGCGCCGGATAGATCATCATCGGTTCTTGGTAGGGGTCCGCTCCCATAATTTTGGCATACATATCAAAAAGATTGCCGTAGCGATCCTGCACGATATCACGCCCCAGACGTTGCAAGGCTTCGCTAAAATCCAAATAAACCGCTAATCCGGATTCGCCCACCCCGCGGCCCTGATCACACTGTTCCTTGGTACTGCGCGAGGCAATATCCCGCGGCACCAAGTTGCCGAAGTTGGGGTATTTTCTTTCCAAAAAATAATCGCGTTCATTCTCCGAAATTTGCGACGGCGGGCGTTTATCGCCTGCTTTTTGGGGAACCCAAACCCGTGCATCGTTACGTAAACTTTCACTCATTAAAGTGAGTTTGGATTGATAATCGCCGTGCAAAGGGATACAGGTCGGATGGATCTGGGTAAAACACGGATTGGCAAAATACGCGCCTTTTTTATAGGCCCGCCAGATGGCAGTGACGTTGCAGGCCTTGGCGTTGGTGGATAAATAAAAAACCGTGCTATAGCCGCCGGTGGCGAGAACAACCGCATCTGCGGCGTGGGATTCCAATTTCCCGGTGAGAAGATTACGGATCAAAATTCCTTTGGCTTCCCCTTCCACCAGGACCAAATCCAACATTTCACTGCGCGGATATAACGTGATATTCCCGCGCGCGACTTCTTTCATCAACGCCCCATAAGCGCCCAATAAAAGCTGCTGGCCGGTCTGGCCGCGGGCATAAAATGTCCGAGAGACTTGCGCCCCGCCAAAGGAACGATTTTCTAAATAACCGCTGTATTCACGGGCAAAAGGTACGCCCTGAGCCACACACTGATCAATAATGCAGTTGCTGACCTCCGCGAGGCGGTAAACATTGGCCTCCCGGGCGCGAAAATCTCCCCCCTTGACCGTGTCATGAAATAAACGTTCAACACTGTCGCCGTCGTTAGGATAATTTTTTGCCGCATTGATGCCGCCTTGCGCCGCAATACTGTGGGCCCGGCGGGGGCTGTCCTGGAGACAAAATACTTTGACTTGATATCCCAACTCCGCAAGCGATGCCGCCGCGGAACTCCCGGCCAAACCTGTTCCGACAACAATAACTTGGTATTTGCGTTTATTGGAAGGATTCACCAACCGCAGTTTAAGCTGGTGTTTTGTCCATTTATCTTGGAGCGGACCTGAAGGGATTTTGGAATCGAGCATATTTTATTAAGATAAATTTAAATCAAATTTCACGCTTTTAGTAAAACATAAACCGGCATACTGCTATAAGCTATTGTCACCAAACACGCAAAGATATTGCTGAATTTCTGGATCAGCGGCGTGTAGTACGGATGATCAAAACCGAATGTCTGCATAAAACTCTGCACGCCGTGGCTTAAGTGCATCCCGACAGCGAGCATGGCGATCACATACAAGACGCTGTGGAGAGGATCGGCAAAAGCATTGAAGACAACCCCATACAAACCATAACTTTTTCCATCACCCAGAATACTGCGCGGACCCGTATGCTCGATAAAAGTAAAATCCAACAAATGCCAGATGACAAACGCCAAGACAATCGTTCCGCTTATCGCCATCAAACGCGTGGCAAACGATCGGTTCCCCACCGGATGATACACCGCGTAACGTTCACCGCGCGCCCGTATATTCTCCAGGACCAAAAGTGAAGTAACATGTATATGAGTTAAAAACACGGCAAGCAGCCCAAATTCCACGACATACAGGCCCGGCCGCAGGCCGGCGAGCTTTTTGGCATAAGCGTTGTAAACATCCGGACCGCCATAAATAAACAAATTGCCGGCCAGATGGCCTATAACAAAAAGGACCAGCATCAGGCCGGTCACGGCCACGATCTGCTTTTTGCCGATGGAGGAATTATAGATTTCAGCGATATTGCACATTTGCCAGCGCGAACTGAATTTTGAGGTTAGGATAAAACACAACTAATTTAATTTCAATGGATTATATCATAGGGAGAGATTTTGCAACAGAGATAAATCAATAAAAAGGCGGGAATATGGAGCCCCGCGGCTAAAGCCGTGGTACCTAAATTATGACCCGTCTTCGCCCAATGGCTTATGCATTGGGCTTCGCCGGGTTCATCCGCTTTATTCAGATAAGGGCGAACATCCGCCGAAGCCTCTGCTTTCCTACACAGGTAAGCCCGTGGTATCCGGCGTAGGCGGATGAAAAATATCACTCAAACCAAGCATTCTGCGACACTTTGAAAGAAACGGTCGATGTCCTCTTGCACCGACAGCACAATGTTGGCGGAAGGAATAGCGACCGCCTGCTGGTTAACCACCACAACTTTTCCCGTGGTAAGGCTGGGGATCGTCGCGGCAGGATAAACCACACACGATGTTCCGATGATCAAGAACAAATCCACCGACTCGGCTAAGGCATAAGCCTCTTCGAGAAATTTGACATTTTCTCCAAAAAAAACCACATCCGGCTTGATAACACCTCCGCAGACACAATAAGGAATTTCTCCCCGGGTGATCTTGTCCTTCACAAACTCATAAGAATATTTTTTATCGCATTCTATGCAAAAATTTTCCAGAAAATTTCCATGCAGTTCCAGGACATTTTCCGAACCTGCCTGCTGATGCAAGGCGTCGATGTTTTGGGTGATAATACCTTTCAGCTTCCCCTGGGATTCAAGATCGCTTAAGAACCGGTGTGTAAAGGTGGGTTTGATCTTCGCCTCTAAAGTTATGAAATCCCTGGCAAAATCAAAAAAAGGCTTAGGATCGGTCAGAAAATAGTTGATATCAAAAACTTTGTCCGGATCGTACTGCCGCGAAACATAAAGTCCCTGGGGACCGCGAAAATCCGGAATACCGGCACCGGTTGATATCCCGGCCCCGGTCAATACACTTATGGATTTGGATTGTTTGATAAGCTCACTGCAGCGTTGGGCTTGTGCTTGGAGATCGTCAAGCATTGTGGGTGTGCCCTGGGGGAATTTTTAAAAAACTAATTTAATTTAATTTCTGTAAACGTTTCTCAGCGTCTTCCGCCGGTTTCCAAAACCATCCGCCGGGATCCCAGCATTGGGCGAACTTAAATTCCTTAACAAGCCGCTCATAAGATTTATTGGCTTCTTCCGCTTTGCCGGCATCTTCATAAGCCTTTCCTAAAATATACAGCGATGTCCCGACATCATTCAATGCCCAATAGGAAAAAACTTTGTCCTTAGATTCCCAGGCATAAGCGTCCAACGAGGCTTGCATTTCTTTGGCCTTACCTTCGTAAAGTTCCAAACATTTGCCGACATATTTTTTGACCAGATCCAGATCATTCTCTTTAAACGCCTGCCAGGCCTTGGCAGTTAAACCACTGGAAGAATTGTCCGAGAAATCCGCTTCATCGGTTGCCCCGGATTCAATCCTGGCTAATTTTTCCTTGGCAGCCTCAGCTGGTTTCCAAAACCATCCGCCTGTATCCCAGCATTGGCCAAAACTGTACTCTTGGGTTTTTGCATAAGCCTTTTTAGCTTCCTCGGGCATTTTAGCCCGGCGGTAAGCTTCTCCCTGGATAAAATAGACCGTGGCCACATCATTCAAGGCCCAATAGGCAAAGATCTCATCATTGTCTCCCGCAGGATAAGCTTTTAAACCCGCTTGCATCTCCTTGGCCTTATCAGCATAAAGCTCAATACATTTATTTGTGTAGGCAAGCACTGCTTCGATATCTTTCTTCTCCAGGGCCTGCCAGGCCTTGGCGGCTAAGGTTTGGGATTGAAAATTGCCAAAATCATAGGCTTGGGCAGTGACGGTTACGGCAGGACTGAAAATTAACCCTAAAAGAATAATAAACAAAACAACTTTGCGCATCAACATCCTCCTTGTACATTTGACCCGATATATATGACTTAAAGGATAAATTATAGAGGGGACTTTGTCAATGGGGACGGGAATCACGCCAAAAATCGCAAAATTGCTTTAATGAGCCAGGGGAGGTTCATGCCAAGGCACTTTCCCTTTGGAAACAATCTAATAATGCCCCGAAGGGGCCAGAGTTCCACGGGCATGCCCGTGGGGATCTACATTATTTTTAAATTATTTTCTCATATATTTTAAACGGTTCATTATTATAATACTACTAATGATATTAAAAAATTCTTATGCTAAATGGATAGTGAATCTTAGTATCCTTCTTTATGTGATCATCAATCTTATCACCATTAAGGATGGCCACAGCTGGGGTGACGATTTTGCACAATATATTTTGCACGCTCAAAATATTATTCAAGGCAAGCCTTATGCATCTAATATTATCCTGGATCCATGGGTTGTTGTTCCGCCGGGTTTTCCACTTTTGCTTTCCTTGCTTCTAAAATGTTTCGGACTAAATTTTGTCATTTTAAAATTGCCTAATGTTATTTATTGGCTGTTGGCCAACCTTGCGTTGTACCATTTGATAAAAAAACGGCTGGAGAAGGATATTGCTCGAGCCATATTCATCGTTTTATTATTTTCGCCAACCTTTTTTATTTTTAAACAAAATATTCTCTCGGATATCCCTTTCACTTTTTTTGTTATCAGTTCGGTTTATTTATTTACTCAATCTGAAAAACTATCCAACCATGAAAATTTTAAAAGGAAAAACTTCTTATGGTTTTTATCTCTATTTTTTATGGGATATGCTTTCTTGGTTCGGAACGTAGGCATTATTCTTTTTGTGTCTCTAATCATATATTTAATAGTTCATCAGAAACCGCTTAAGAAAATTTTAACTGTTATATTACTGGCAAGCACTTTATGGGGACTGCAGCTCTCTCTTGGAATGACACCGACACAGTATTCTGAAACACTCTCCTTATCTTTATCCCTAAAACAATGGTGGTTTTCCCTTTGTCATAATCACAACATCAATGGCGTTTTTCAAGTTATCTATTTATTCTTTTTTTCATTTATAGAAATCTTTTCGAACGATTGGCGCTATGTGATGCGTTGGACAATTTTTATTTTATCGCCCCTAATATTCCTTTCCCTCTTGATCATTTTTGTTCAAAAAATAAGAAGGCGCACCATCACGCATTGGGAATGTTTTTCACTGCTCTATATATTTTCACTTATGCTTTGGCCCCTTCCCGATGAACGCTATGCTTATCCCATTGTTGGCTTTGTCTTGGTTTCGGTCATAGAAACTTTTCTGCGGGTAGGAAAATTTTTACTCAAAAATATTAATTCTCGTTCTCATTTTGACTTTAAGAAAATAATTTTAGGGTTTCTCGCCCTTCTATTGCTTCATAACGTTATTTTTGTTATTTGGGCTTTTGATTTTAACGATAACATAATTTTAAAACCCCCAAACAAAGAAATGGTGGAATGGATTAAAACCCATACTAAACCCAATGAGCATTTCATGTTTCCCAAACCGCGTGTCATAGGGTTATTAACGGGGAGAGTAGGAACGCCTTTGTGGATTTTCCCCGCGCAACAAGCGCAAATGACAGAAAGAGTCAAAAAATTTAATATTGATTACCTGATTATTTTAAAAACGCAAGACCAGTATCTGGTCGACAGCATAGATCATCGGGAAATAAGCGTAGCGTTGGCATGGGAAAATTCTGCGTATCAGATCTATCGGGTAAAGCGGATCCCGGATCCCGGGGATCCCGGAATCCGTGCTTTGTTAAATTAGTATTGCGTCCCCCGAACTACCGAACTAGATTAATAACGTGAAGATTGTTTACCTGCGCCAGTTGATCAGCGACGAACATAAAGGTCGCTGTCCCCTTTATCCCCCTCCCTTTAT
>MHGP01000042.1:26869-28296 GCA_001805615.1 Omnitrophica WOR_2 bacterium RIFCSPHIGHO2_02_FULL_48_11 | reverse complement strand
GGCATTTTGAACGATCTTTTGGACACCGCGGACAAGGGCATCCCCATCCAGATCGGCAGATTTAACTTGCTGCAGATTGGAATCACGCAATTTCTTCAAAGCTGCTGCGCCGTCTACAATAACTTGGCTATAACTCTTCCCCGCTGAATCACGCTGATCACTGGATGCTAGATCATCGGCCGCTCTTAATTTTGCCACTAACTCATTGTGAAGTTTTACTCCCTCGTTAAAAATTGAAACATCTTTATTCGTCGCGTTAGCTTGAGCATTATGTTGCTCAACCGCTGCATTACGCTGGGCAACTTGTTTTAATTCCGCCGTGCCCTTTCTGAGTGTCGCTAAATTCATGCGGATATCGGCATTGAGGGTTGTCAAATTTCTGACTTGTTCAAGCTCATCCAGGCCGTGATCAATGCCGCTGATGCGTTCCGCCAAAGCCGCGTACGGTGTCTTTCCTTCATTGACCAACTGCACCGTTTCACGATAATCATCAAAAAGTTTAGAAATCGTTCTCCGGCCCTTATTGGCATCCTTCAGCGCACCGAGTGTCTGCCCGGTCAATGTACGCAATTTTTCTCTATCAGCAACATCGATAACCTCTCCCATAGGACTTTTGACGACTTGGTGCGGAACACTAATACCAAAATCAATATCGGTCCTGCCATTGACGGTTCTTTTTTGAGTGGGATCCAAGATGCCTAATCGATCACCGACACCGCTCTTCCAAAGAACAGCAACGTGGCCGGGATCTTCGCGGGTCCCGGTGCCCATTTGCTTACCTAAGAAATTAACATCCACACCGATTTTGGAAACTGCCCCGGAGAACGACGCCCCACCAAAGCCCATGTCATTTAACGTCATAACAACACCATCACTGCACGAATCGCACACTCCGGTCCGGGGATGGCCGGGTTGATTTTGATAAACTAAATTCGGATTACCGACAATGGCATTGTGCAGGTCCGCCGGATCCCATTGTCTGGTCTGAACTCCCTGAGCATCATAAGCGACATTATGGTCCCAGAGAAGATACGTCCAGCGCAGCACTTCTTGTTCAAGCGCATCCGTTGCATCAATAAGCTCCTGATTCGGATTATTCCTTGCCTTCTGTTCGTTATGTTGAGCGTACCTTGATTGCAGTTCTGCCTTAACCGCCTCGCTAAACTCACTGAAAGAAATTTCTCCGCCGGCCGGCGAAATCCTGTCGGCAATTTTAGCCAGTTGCGGCGCATTGATTTCCGGAGGAACAACCCCGCCGCGCTGCGTGCGTAAATTATCCACCATTTCATTTAAATTATCTCTCAATTCGCTTTCCGCTTGTTGTTCGGTCAGAGGCTGCCCGGCACTGGCCTGATATAATTGTACTGCCTCTCTGGATTGAGCCGCAATATTGTCGGCAGGGGCAAAGGCGCCGAGGAGTCCGATCA